>PKCQ01000690.1 GCA_002862265.1 Planctomycetaceae bacterium
CTCGTGAAGAAACACGCGAGCGTCGGTTGGTTGTGGAATGAAGGCTTCCAGTTTCCACTCCAGTAAACTGGTGCTGCTGAGGACAAGGTGGTCGCGTGAGCCGCGTGGATCAGCGGCCAAAGTGTTTCGGTGTGCGGGGAGCAGGAAACGTGTCTTGCCGTCGATCTTCGTCTTCAACGGCGAGGCATTCAGAATCAACGGCCCGGTGTAATGCATGGCAAGTTCAACCGGTGTCCACGATCGCCCGCCATCCGCCGTGAACGCGGCCGCAAGTTGCGATTCTTCGCTATTGCGTTGGGCAATTGAGCACCGCATCGCGAAGCACCAGATCACAGCTTGTCCAGGCACGCGATACAGCACCGGGTTGGCATAGGCGAACTGAATCGCACCTTGTCGTTGCGTGTGATCAAAAACAGCGACGGGCTCCTCCCAGGTATCGCCGTCGTCTCTGGAAAGTGTGGCGAAGATATCCCCCATATCCTTCTTGCCATTTCTCATTGCTCCGAATGCGACAAGGAGCTGATTCTTCTTATCTCCCTGGATGATGAATGGCTGCCAGACACGCCATGCCTGGGGGTGCTGCTCGACGCGTCGGATCGTTCGGACGTCTGTCACGTCGCCCGAGTAATCGGGTTCGTCACCGAGGGCAGCGTCTGTAAACAGTGCAGCAGTTGCAAAGAGGACCAGAGCACGGCCAATCATTCGACGAAGTGCGAATAAGGAGTTTCCTGATGTGCTCATACGATGACTCATTTCTTCTTTCGCTTCTTTGGTTTGGCGCCCGTTGCCGCCTTTGCACGTGATCTTCGGGTATTCAGGATTCGGTTCACGTTTAGTGAGTTTCACTATGTGTTCTATGGGCAGATCGGCTTCGGAAGCAGTTGTTATTCTTGTTTGGGCGTTTGAAACAATGAGCTAAGTGCTTTTTTTGCATTGCAGTATGTAGATGTGGCGTTGTTCTTCGGCACCACGCTAATGTCGACCATGTGGTTGTTCACCCTCATCCATCGAATCATCGTCGCCGTCAGCAGAAGCAGAGTTGTAGTGATCGGATCGCACGTCGCGTAAAGAACTCGCTATTTTTTTTGTCGACCAGTAAATAGTACTAGCTGTCAGTTGGCCGGTTAATTGCATTTCACTCCAATTCGCCTGCAAGCACCATTAGTTGGGGCGTGCCAATTCACGCCCTTGTCCGAAACGGTTTGGCGGCAGGTGGTTTTCAGAGTTGAGTCTCGAGGTCGTCACCCTCGGATTAGGGAGACGCCCCGCGAAGTCTCAAGTTTGAGGCACGCAAAGAATGAATCTGCGGCATACGAAGGCGAGGAAAACACCGGCTGAAACACTGCGAGAATCACGTAATTCCGGTCCTCGTTTGAAGCAGTTAGTTGTGAGTTGGCAACTGTGCTGAGAGGACTCTTGTGCTCTTTACCACCGACGCAACATTCGGAGAGGTCCTGCAATGGGGCCTCGGGGCCCATTGCAGTTCAGTCCATCGCTGACGTGCGTCGTGCCAGCCCGACGATCGCTACTTTTTTAGCTATTTCAGCGATCGTGAAGCCATCAGCCTGACACTGATGAAGAATTCGATCCACCGTCAAGATATCGGCGGCTTCAAGTTTGCGTCCCAACGCGTAACGCAGCAGATGCTCCACAAACGCTCGCTGAAATCGCTGTTGCTGCTTGACCAACGACGACTTGAACTCGGTAACGGTCGTAAACGCATGTTTTCTGTGCAGCACTCCTGCTGAATCGACCACACGACCATTGCGATACTTGTCCCGCCAGCGCCCGGTGATATCAAAATTCTCTAACGCAAATCCCAACGGATCGAGTTTGGCGTGGCAGCCGGCGCAGGCCGAGTTTGATCGATGTGCTTCAAAGCGTTCACGAATAGTAAGGTTCTTATCCGCTGGATCCTCATCCAACGTCGGAACGTCATTGGGGGGTGGCGATGGCGGATCATTGAACAGCACCTCAGTCATCCAGACCCCCCGAGCAACGGGGTGCGTCCGCTTTGGTCCCGAGGTCATACTCAAGACAGCACTGTTGGTCACGATGCCTCCGTAACGCGGATCATCGACTGCGACACGCTTGAAGTCTCGAGCATTGAGCTGTTGTCGCAACTGCCCTTCAAACCGTTGGAGGTTTTGATTGGCCACCTGTTTCAAATCGATATTTGCGGGAATATCGCTCAACTGTTTTTGTAGCTGAGCGATTGTGTCATTCAATCGCTTCCACTGTTGCTGTTCGTCGGCACTCATGGCAGCGAGCAACTCAGCATGAGAAACAAAGCCACTGCCGCTGGCGGCCGCGGCAGCCTCCTCTGCTGTCAGCGCTCGGTCGTAGAGTCTGGCGTTATCAATACTGACATTTAAGAAGCGGTTACCACCTGGCGGCAGATGCCGTACCCCAAAGACAACCGTGGACTGATCCTTGGTAAAGACAGCTTTCCCTTTTTGATACGCTTCGCCATACGGTGACCCGTTGCGATACAGCTTTGTCGTGCCATCTTCTTGGTAAACCATCAGAAGATGAATAGACTCGCCGACGACGGTTTCCTCAAACGAGTTAGGAAAGTCTTCTGTCCGACTGAAGCCGTTGCTGCCAGAGATCCAATGGCGGTTCTTACGTTCCCCAATGACGATGGTATCAAAGAAGCCGCCACCTTTTAAAATGCCCATCAATCCGCCACCACGCTGGTCCAAGTTTTGCAGTACAAACCGGACTTCTAACGATTTGGCTTTCAGCTCAATCGGCAGCTTCTTGCTAATCAGGTAAGACTTATTCAAGTTGACCTTGCCATCTCGAAACGTAACGTCGCCATTCGCGGTTAAATCTAACCCTCTCAACTGCTCTGTCAGATCCCCATTGAACTCCCAAGCCGCATAGGGCTTCAAATCCTGCACAGGCTGATTTCCCGCGACAAACCGTTGCTGCAGCAGTTGCTTGCGAATCGGATCGGCCAAATCACTTGCCTGTGCGTTGAGATCAGCAATCTTTGCTTGCAGCGTCTGCCTTTGTTGATCACGCTCTTGATTGGTGTTCAGCAATGCCTGCTTATCAATCGCCGGTGGTTTTAGATCGCTTTGATACCAGGCTGTTAGAAAGTCGCTCTGATAAATACTTGTCGGCTGGACCAGTTCAATCAACGGTCGATTCTCAGCGAACACCGCATCGAATAACAGAAGTGGCTCAAGCACCATTTGGACACTGGCCGGAGATTTCGCGTCGACATAGAAATACTTGTGCAATCCACGATCAGGCGTAGACGCCATCAAGTTCTCTAGCTGCATCCACTGAACCGGAAACGCGTCCAAGAATCGTTCGATTTTTGGATCAGAAAGCATTCGAGTGACCGTGCTTGCAAGCACCTCGGGTACCACAAGCTGGTTCTGACGGGCGAGGTCCAACAACTCCGCATCCGGACAACTGTCCCAGAGATAATAAGAGAGTTGGGCCGCCAAAATGTATGGTTGGTCGCTGGGCTCAGTGCTCGCATTGCGAAACAGGAACAACGGAGATGACAGCGCAGCGGCGGACACCTTCTTCATCCCTTCAGTGAAACTGGCGCCCTGCTGCATCTTGGCCAGCGTGTAAGCCGTATAGCGATCGACTGCGGCTTGATCGACCGGGCCACGAAAGACCAACGGCAGAAATGCTGCCAACCGGCGGCGAATCTCGTCTGGGTAGTCGGACGCCTGCTCAGGGGCAGCAAACAATTCCTGCCAGACGCCTACAGTTTGTTCGTTGAAGTCAGCACTTTCGACGATTGACACGCTGAGCCGCAGAAAGGCATCCAGCAACAGCGGCGAGAGTGTCAACTGATCGGCCTGATTGTCGTATCCATGCTCAGCACGCAGGTCTTTGGGGAACGGCTTCACATCGGCCAACCCCGAAACAGGCTTCAACGCATGCGAGGCAACTTGCAACACGTCAGGTAAAACTCCGGTGCGACGCGCATGTTGCAGGTAGTCACTGTGCCGTGTCATCAACTTTTCCGGCAACGCAAAGACATCGCGATCAAGCTGAAACAGATCTCGAACGGTATTGTTGTACTGAAACCGATTCAAACGCTGCAGCGGCACAGTTGGCGGCGGATCATTCTTGGCCGAGTCAGCTATTAGTTCCTTGATTGCCGCGATGGCCGCCTGGCGAACCTCACTCTCCAGTTCTGGCTCATCTTCGGGAGGCATCGCTTCATGACTGAGCACATCAAACAGCTGATCAAGCACCCCCTTCTCTTCAGCCAACGCAGCTTCATCTAAGTCTTCGAAACTTACCTCGCCGTTGCGATCATTGGAGTTGTGACAATGCACACAGGAGTTCTCCAGCACGTCCAGCAAGTCGGTCTGCAAATCGGCAGCGAAAACGTTCGCTACGAATGGCGTAAGCAACAAGACGACAACGGTCAGTATATTCTTCATCGTCAACCTCCGCTGCATCACGTCCACAGCTCCGAGACAACGCCTGTGCTGTCGGCGAAGGAATCGATCTCCAGTCCCATCATTTGAGCAAAAGTTAACCAGAGATTGGAATTCAGCGTGCCGCTTTTCATTTTGATAAAGCGGCCTTGTTTGATTTGCCCCTGTGCTTTTCCTGCGACCATCATTGGCAAGTCATAGTACTGGTGCGTCGCGCCATCGCCCAAGCCCGCGCCGAAAGCACAAATCGAATTGTCCAGAAGCGAGCTGCCATCAAACTCCTTGACTTCTTTCATACGGCGGATCAGGTAAGCGTACTGCTCCATGTGGAAGATGTCGATCTTTTGCAACTCTTTGTAGCCATCACCTTTCTGGTTGTGAGTCATGTTATGGTGCTGAACTGGTTTATCGAATACTCCCTCATACATCAGTGTCGCATCCCAACGTTCCGGACCGATCATAAAGGTGCTGACATTTGTGATTCCCATTTGGAAGGCCAACAGCATTAAATCCATTTGCAGACGAATGTATTCGCCTCGCGGCAGGACCTCGTTTTTGGGCAAGGTGACGTCGGCACCGGCGAGCATCTGTTCCAGTTTCTTCATGCGGACTTCGATCTCGCGAATCATCTGCATGAACTCTTGCATGGTACGTCGATCTTCGACCGCCAGTTTTTGTGACATCGTCCGAGCGTCTTCCAACACCAAATCTGTGACGTCCGAGACGTGCTCGCGATAGCTTTTCTGCAAGAACAATCGTTGGTATAGCTTCTGTGGTTCTCGAATCGATGGCGCGATTTTCCCGGGCCCGTACCACGAGATGTTGTCAAACTCGATCGGCTCCTTGGGTGCCGTAAATCCGTTGCAACTAATTTCCAGAGTGTTGAAAACTGTTGATTGCCCCACGTGATCACCAATCACTTGGTCCAACGTTCGACCGTTGGGATGAGCGATATTTTGTGCTTGAGCCTGCTCAGGAGACAGACTGGTCAGATAACACGACGCTCCCTGGGCGTGTACATCCTGGCCATTCTTATAGCTGCGATCCAAACCGGTGATCATCGTCATTTCGGCAGCCAGCTCACGCAGTGGCTCCATGGTGGAGCTAAATTGGGGGGCATAGATGCCGGGTTCATTCTTGAATCGTCGATCGTTCTTGACCTTATCCGCATTGAACCCCCCGATGAACCCGGGAACCTCAGCGTTTTCCTCCCCAGGAAAAAAGCATCGCCTGACAATCCCATTGGGCAAATACACAATCGCCAGCTTCCTGTCAGGTTTCTTGATCGCCTGGAGATCATCAGCCTTGGCGATAGATGGCAAGAAAGGGAGCGTCATCACGGCTCCCGAGCAGCGGAGAAAGGATCGGCGTGTACAATTCATGGCAGTAGTTAGGCTTAAGGAATGGGACGGATCTCTTATTTATTGTACACTCTAAGTTGTTAGTCCAGCAATTCACTGAGCGGTCCGCGTTGCAAAGCTGCGTCCAGGTTCAAATCGAAGCGGCCAAACTCATCCTGCGGTTTGCCTATTGTATGCAGAAGTGTGCAGTAGAAGTTCGCGATTGTCTTATGTCCCGCCGCGCCATAGCCAGGAAAATGCAGATAACGCCCACCGGCGGTTGCTTTCAAACGCCCGCCCATGCCGCCGACAAGTACCATCGGCCACTGCTCACATAATCCATGGTGCTTTTCCGCAGCATCGCTAAGGTAGATGATCAACGTATTGTCAAGCATCGTCCCGTCGCCCTCGGGCACGGCCTTGAGCTTCTTGGCCACTCGGGCAATCTGCTCAATTTGAAACGTTCGAATGCGGTTGCGGGCTTCGATCGCAGTCATCCCGTCAACTGATTCGGCATGTCCAAGGCCATGCACGTGTTTAGAAATCCCAAGGCCCCGATACGTCACGTTGAGCGTATCAGCTCGAACAGCCACGACATTAGAAAGACCGCCGATCAGCGCTGCCGCTGCTATGTCGAAATGTGCCTCTACGCGATCTGTTTCCACTGCCGAGAGGTACTTGTCAGTCACGACCGGCGCATGCTTGCGAATCTCAGCCTCTAACCCACCGAGTCGCCGGCGACGATCTCGCAGACCTTCGAACGCCTCAAGGTAATTGTCCAGCTTCTCACGGTCCGCACTACCAAGTCGGTTTTGCAAGCGTCTGACATCTTCGACCATGTGGTCAAGCAGCATTGACCGAACTAATTGGTCCGCTGTCGCGTCATTGTCTTGTGCCGCGATGCCAAACAAAGTCTTGTATGCCATCTGCGGAGTGGCTTGGTAGGGAAGAGGGCGGTCGACGTCGATTGCCGAGATGCCTGGATAGACAACCGAATCTTTTACGCCGGAGAGCACTTTCCCACCGAGTGTCAGCCCGACATGTGGAAAGATCGCTGGCAACGCTTTGGCAAGCAAGCCGTCAATCGTAGCGCTAGCCGCCCGGCCAGGGCTTCCCTCGCTACCGGTGTGAAAACAACCCAATGCTCCGTACCAGGCCGAATGTCCACCGCGGCACATTTTACCTGAGAGGCCTTGCAGAACGGTCAGATGGTCTCTTACCGAATCCAGAGCCTCGAGCGATTTGGGTAAAGCGCTTTTGGATAGCGACATGTCGAGTAACTTGTCACTGGGTGCAAGCTCGCTAGGCCAACTTTCCGATTCCCCAGGGCTTACCATCTCGCTCAGCTCTAACGGAATCAGCTCCGCAGGCGTTAAACCGCTGCTTTTTATAACGAATAGGAAGCGTTGCGGCCGTGCCGCACGGCTGTCGGTTTCCGCTCGAAGTCGCTGTACAAACGGCACTAGCAACGGCGCCGTACCGACAGATTGAGCAAGCTTTCGAAGTACTTGCCGTCTTGTAAAGCAGAACATCACGATTACCTGGGCTTTCGATAGAGAAAAGAATCGGAGGAGAGCAGCGAAGCAATCATCGCTTTCATGCTGCCACCGCCTTCGAAATAGGCCTTGTCCGCAGCCATCAACGTCGGCGAATCTGCGAGAGTCTCATTACGTCCCATCCAAAAACGAAACGCGTGACGCACAAACGACTGACGAACACGCGTTGAGCGCGCCAGTTTATGAACCAGCTCGCGCACGTCTTCGACGGGGCCTTCGATCGCCTGTTCGTCGGCGTGTCCGATCGCACCGCGTGTGTCGATCGGTCTTCGGGTGGCTTGGGTATGTCGCTCGGGAAAAATAGTGAGGAGTTCGCCAATGATTTCGTGCTGACGATGACGTCCAAAGTCGTCGTACTGTTCGAACGGCAGGCCTAACGGATTCATTTTCTGATGACACTGCCAGCAATTCGCTTGACGCGTAACATCGAGCCTTTCACGAAGCGTTTTCTCTGGATCCTCCGGCACGACGGCGTCGACTGTTAGAGGCACTTCGGGAAGTACATCGGCAAGCAGATGCTCGCGAATCCACTTGCCGCGACGAATTGGATCGTTGTCAAAATTGCCACTCCAGGCAATCAGCCAGGCCGGATGCGTTAGCATGCCCGAACGTTGGCCCTTCGGCATCTGAAACGGCTGCTCTACCTGATAGTCCCAGTTCTGCGGATCAAGATTATAGAACGCCACATATTCTCGTGTCGAAGGACCTTCGATCGGAATGGGATGTCGCCCTGACGATTCCAACCGCTGGACGTACTTTGTATTCGCTTGAAAATTTTGATCATTGACGTTGGTCTTGATGTAGTGCAGATCCTTTTCGATCTTCTCCAGCGACCCAGGATACGCGACAAAGTACCTATCGGTCGTAAGCAATTGGGCCAATACGTCTTTGTCTTGATCAAAGAGGTGCAGTACCAATTGATCGGCGTCTTGAACGAGGCGCTCAACATCAAATCGATCACCAAAGCCGATACGTTTTTGATCTTTGAACACTTTCGGCGCGTGGTGATAACCGAAGAACTCGCGAAAGAACTGCAAAACGCGAGTGTTGCCAATCCGATGATCTTCAGCAAACATCGTGTAATCTGCAGTCGCCAAGTTGTTGTCATCAAGAATCCCGATCACAACTTTGCGGATTTGTTCCGGTGTCTCTAGTCCCCCGGCAAGCGCAAGCTGCATCAGGTTCTGACGTGATTTGTCATCGCTGCTTTCGTCGTCCCAACTCTCTTTAGACCTGGGGCCGACCGGAATGTCGCGCGGCCCTTTGTTGGTTAGTGCCCGGGCTATGGCAAATGCCAATTCGTATTCAGAGAGCCGGTGCCTTCCATATTCATCCTTCGGACCAAGTCCGATCTCCATTCGATAAACTGCTTCCGGCTTCATCAAAATCGCCATTAGCATTATCTGGAGTGCGCGAGTGTTGCCACCTCGCTTGGCCGCGGTTTTGAACAGTGACGCAAGGCGTGTCCGTTCCTCCTTCGTCCCCGATCGCTGTAAGGCAAGTTGAATTTCGTAATCGATTGCCGAATCAATCTGTTCGTCTGTCGGCTTGCCCTCGACTTTCAATATCTCTTCGAACACTCGCGGTGTTCGCTTCTCTCGCCGGAGCGCTTCTTTGTTTTCGCGCCAATTGTTTTCGCGCCACACTACACCAGTGGTTTGAAATTGGGCGATCGTTTGACAGTTCATCATCAAAAGTTCTAGCGTTGCCGCGTCGGCGAAATGTTCCGCTGCATAATCACCGATCACGCCTTTGCTTTCGTCAATCGGATACGGTTGATGAATGGCCGTGATGCGCCGCAAGTTCTTGGCGACGCCGTCGATAAAGCGGTCGTAGACTGCAGGATTTAAACGCCACAGTCGTGGCGTCGAATAGGCTGGTCCACGCTCACTGCCGTCGAACAGACGGCCATGATCTGTATAGTTGCCAAACTGCGGAGATCGGAGCTTGTGGTCAACCGTAGGGACACGCCCAGCGGCTGTCAGTTCACTTCGAATCCACTTGATGACATGCTGCGTTTGATCACTCATGGGCTGCGTTTCATCCTCCGGCGGCATTGCACCCAAGGTGAGCTGAGTGAGAATGCTCTGCCAACGCATTGCGTCTGTGTCGATTGAAAAATCAGAACCAAGCGAGTCAAACGACACTGCCGCTTCTGGTTTGTCACCGTTATGGCAGGCCAGACAGTGGTCCGAAACAAATGCCCCGATCATCTTGGGAAAGTTGGGCGGTTCCTGCTGGCCCGCCGCCAACTGCGAACAAATTATGCACCCAAAGAGCCCAAAGCAACTCAAGTGTCGATGCAGGTTTACCCAGAAGATTGAATACATGTTCACTACTCCTTATCAGCTCGGAGGAAAAACTACTCCAGCCTTCCGACGACTATTTTTTTATAGGCAAAGGTTTTCCAGCGACTTCTATTGGCGATAGGTGGCTATTGGCGATAGGTGGGGATCGTGACGAATCTGACGCGATCCGATTGAGCACGAAGCTGCTACTTGAGCAACGAAAACTCCAGCGGGCTCAGGTAAATGCGAGCTGGAGGTTTTGCCAGGAATTTACCATCTACCTGAGATTCCTTGGCCACTTTTTTCCATGCGGGATCGTTAATAAATGACCTCCAGTTTGCGTCTGCTTTTTCGCGGCTTTCGTGGTGAATCAGGTAGATCAGTGTATCTTGACCCGTAGGCTGGTCGAAAGGTGTCCAGTAGCTGACGTTCCTGATGCTGTGTTTGTTGAACAGCTTGGTGGAATGGTCGCGAAAGCGAGCGTTGAGGGCTGCTAGTTTGTCTTTGTTACACGTGTACGTCCGCAGTTCGTACACACCGCCGGGTTCTTCGATCGCGTTAGCAACCTTCGTTGAGTAATCGTTCTCGGTCATGAAAATGCTGGTTGACTTCTCATCCAGAAGACCTCGAAACTGAGGCATGTCTAGCACTTTTTCCCACTCTCGGTCGTTGCTGAAGTGAATCCAGTTTGCGTAGGCCTCGTAGCGTGAGGCGTGCTTGAGTATGTAGACGATCCGCCGTTTCTGCCGGGGCGTGCCGTCCGTGGGAACCCAATACCCCAGTGCGTTCATGTTGTGTCTGGCAAAGATGCGATCGGTGTATTCACGAAAGCGAGTAATCAGATGTTGGAAACGGTGTTCGTTGGCTTTGTAGATCCGCAATTCGTAGATCGGACCGTCCTGAAGACGCTCTTCGACAATTAACTCACGCCGTTTTTCGGTTGCATCGAGCCCAGCATTCAGTCCCAAGGCAACATCCAATGGCGCTTTACAAATCCATGCCATGTCGTCAGAAATCCGATTGCTCGAGCATCGCGCCACTAGCAGCAAGTTGATTGAGGTTCGGAGTGTCGTACGACGAGCCGCCATAGCACTCGAGTACCTCCCGGCCGACATCATCGGCCAGAATGATCAGAATATTTGGACGCTCTCCCGCATCTGCCCGCGAGTATTGGAGACTGCCAACGAACGCAGTCATCAAAAAAACGCAATTCACCAACATCTTCATCAAGTAGTTCCTCAGCAGTCCATCAAAAGCTCTTCTAGTTTAAGTGAAAGCAGTCAGTCCCAACCGCATGTGTTATCACGCGTCAGAATCTCGATCAGCGCGGTTGCTCGCGAACACAGCGAAATGATATGCGAGAGACTGTTGCAGCTTAAGACTCGAATGGAATGCCTCAATTCTCCCGCAACAAAGATCAATGCCGTGCGGCGTTGCTCCTCTCTAGCAGCCTCCACACTATGTTTGGCCAACAGCACCTGCCGAATTGAACGGGAAACCACTGCTCAGCAGCGAGCGGCCGTATTTGCGCATCCTGGCTGAGGCAACTATGACCGTGGTGGATTGGAAACCCAATCCTGAGGCACAGATCACGGCGGTTGATGATGGCAACTGGGCAGGGTTAGCGTAAGAGCGGACGAAACTTGGTGTCGACCGGAGTTACACCGACTATCGCAAGATGCTGGCGTAAGTCCGGCCTCGTCAAGCCCTACTTCGACTCGATACTAAGCGTTCAGAAATGAGGCGGTCGTATTCAGATCTACTAGCTGCCGTGTTCCATTTGCCGGAGCAAATGTCGTGCCCGTTGATGGTCACAACGGCTTGACCAGATATCTTGTGCCCACGGTAGGATGGGCTCGAAGAGAAGACGAATTCGACAAGTAGCGCAACCTCCAATCCACCGATCCGATAGAGTACTGGATTTGAAGAAATTCCAGATTGCGTTGCCGTACTAAGACAGGAACCGAACCCTAGGCCTCTGAGAGACTTAAGAAAGTGGGCGATACAAGCACCGAACAATCGGCTATTTCCCAGAGAATACGCGATCTCGAACCCGAGTTAGCCCAAAAGTTAGCCCAACCCACGGCAAAAATAGACGTTCAAAGCCTCTTCGAGACATTGGGCGTCAATGAACGGATTGAAGCTGTACTTATGCTGCAACAGCTTCGAGCGAGATCGGAGGGGCTTCTTCGGTATGCAAGGCGAGTCCTAAAATCGTAGCCCCCGGCGGGTAGCAATTCTTGATAGAGTCAGGTTTGAAAGGCCTGTTAAGCGGCGGACAACCTGTCAGCGTAGGCCAAGGGGGACTTTTCGGTTCCTGCGTTAAGAATTACCAGTTCAGGAATTTTGCTTGCGTTAAATTAAGAGATTCCAGTTTAGTTCTATCTACCGATACAACCATGTCTTGAAACCTGATGCACCAACAGTTCTCTAAACTCAAGCCTTTGCATTTAAACCCTCTCGCATTGCGGTTCCAAACTTTCTAAATTAGATCGAGCTGCATCTAGAAATAATGGCATGTTGAATATCACCAGATTCAATCCAACCGCCGTTAACTAATAAACCGATCCAATGTTGAGTGTTTTTCCCTAGAAAATCAAGCGACCAATGAATATCAACAATCAGTACAGTGAATACGCAAATAGGAGTGAAGTATTTTGGAATAAGCTTCGTTCGATTTGCACGTTTAGTTGTGGCATCGTCCTGATTAATTTTTTATTGCTGCAACAGGCATCCGCAGAGATCTGGACTGACAACACGGGCAACTTTACGGTCGAGGCAGAGTTCGTGGGGGTATCTGGAAAGAATATCGTTCTCAAGAAATCTAATGGTGCGACCATCACGGTACCCATTACTCGATTAAGCGATCCTAGCCGTGCCCTTGCGAAGAAGCTTTATCAAGCCTCCAAGAGCGCACCGATGGGATTGTCCGAAAAATCTGAC
>PKCQ01000439.1 GCA_002862265.1 Planctomycetaceae bacterium
GTTCGCTCAGAGTGAGCCAGCTTGCATCTCAATTCCTGGACCGGCAACTCCTCCCCCACCTTTCGATTGCAGAACTGCCGAATGACCTCTTTTCAGGCATTCCCTTGTTCTCTCGCCACAGCCTAGACGACATAGTTCATTTCAAGGGCGTCCTAGAAAAGAACGCGTTTCGCCAGATTGACATCCGCCTGAATCAGTAATCTCAATAACCATGAGGAAATTGAGTAATCGACAAAACGGTAGTGGATAGTCCATCTGCGTTCCTCTATTTAGTCACTCCGACTCGTCTGCTTGTCGCTCGGAAACGAAGCCTTAGCATCTACGGAATTAGGCTCTAGGGATCAAAGCTGTCGTCAAACTTATTCTCGACTCGGCCTTCGCGACTCAATTTCACCGGTTGTGCGTTACCTCGATCGTCGTGGATAAGGCAGTTGGCAAAACGACTGCGACTTACATTCTTACGCTGTAGCCCGACATCGCAATCCAAAACCGTTAGGCCACTAACATTCATGCGGTCACAATCAGTAAGGGACAAGCCCGGGCCAGTGACCAAAGCAACGTGGAGCCCAGACATTGTACAGTCTGTGCAGTTTCGAATCACTAAACGATTCAAGGCATCTGTCGCATGACCGTATGCATATCGTGGGTTCCTGTCGAAGCTATTCGGTCCGACCACGATATGCGAGCAGTTTTCGAGCAATAGATTGTGCTGAAAACCCATCCAGCAAGTATTGCCTGTGATGGTGACGCCACGGCAAGAGTCAAGCCAAATGTTGTGTTGGACATCGCTCAAGATATTTCCCGTGATGGTGATGTGGCCTTCTCGGATCTTCGGCAATTTTGCCGTTGGCATGCTGCCACCGTGAATGCGAATGTTAGCAGAGTTTGCTTCTTTGTCACTGTGTTGGATTGTGCAGCCCGTAATCGCCACTTCTGCGGTCCCATAGCTGCTGCCACGAAAGTCAATGAATACGTTCGCGGTTGGCTGCTCGTCAGCCGACATGTTACTTTCTAAGTCACATCCCGTGATGTGTAGGTTGCGAACATTCCCGTCACGAGAAACGATGCCTCCTTGGTCGCAATAACTGATGTGACAACCTGTGACGTTGATCTGATGCAGATTCACGTTGTCCAAGAGCAGCCCAACGCCAGAATTTTCGTACATATGACATGACTCAACGATGATATTGCGGTTGTTTTTCACCAAGTGAATTCCATGTCGCAACTTACGCAGGTGCACTCGCGAAACGGTTAATTGCATTGTCCCAACCGCTTCAATGCCGTCAGCTTCTCGATGGGCACCTTGTATGGCCATATCCTGTACTTGTGGCATGCGTTCACGATCCCACACCCTTTGTTCAAAGCCGCCCGGGTCGGCTGACTTAAAATGCGTACCTTTGAAGCGGAACGCCGAGCCAGCACCTTGCATCACGATCTTAGTCGCGGAACAGCCTCGCAAAGAACAATAAACAATTTTATCTAAGTCGATCTCGATCGGTCTGGTGATCCGATATGTTCCTGGCGGGAACTCAATCAACTTAACGCCCGAATCAACCTGACTTTGGAGAGAATTCGTCGCATCCCGGTTGCCGTTTCCGAAATCGATGAGGTCACCTGCAGCCACGGTATACTGCACGGTCGCTAGACCAATGAAAAAAATCGTTGCTAAGAAACGATTCATTATTCGTCCTATGCTGGGGCGGGCTGATTCTCAATTGAACTTGCGTGTTCCGGAGTGGCCTGTTGTCTTTGACGCGGCTGGAGCAGGCGGTGATCTTCGGCGACATTGAAGCCCGCGTTTCTCAGATACGTACCAAACATTAAAAACGAGGCAGAAGCAATATTGATGATTACTCGACGTTCAATCAGCGTCATTCGTTTTGCGGAAAGCGGAGCCAAAGCATCGCCTCCGACGACATTGGCCAGAACAAGGCTACAGGCGAGCAACAGGATTATGAACTGCAAACCGCTCTGCGGGAGAAAAAACGCGAATAGTGCTCAGACTTTGACGTTGCTACTTGCGAACGCAAGCCATGTAAAAAAGCTCAGCCCACGCTTGCCCTTCTGGTCCTCTACCGGATCATAGGGATTCGGAGGCACATTCGCTGCTCTTCTCACTGAGATATAGATTCTCTTCGCAAGGTTGCAGCCGCCGCACTCTAGGCATTCAGCTTAACCCGAAGACCGTCGTCTTGGATACGTTGACGGATTTCTTCTTACCGATTCGCCAGGATTTCTTCAGAGAGAGTCCTTGCAAACTTTTCCTGCCCAGATCTCAAGCACTCTTTCTAATGAGCTAGTGCTCGCCCTTGACCGTGATGCGTGACAGACTCTGCGCTGCCCCGAGCCAATCGAACTCATGCTCAATCGGACCTTGCGGAGGCTGCGAAACAACAAATGTTGGTTGTGTTGACGCTGAGATAGCTCGTGCTGAAGTTGAAGAATGATCACTTCCTCTATCGGCTCTAGCGCGGCTGATCGTATTTGCTTGAGACACTTCGAACGCTTCTAGACAATGCCATACACCTGTGCCGGAATCTCCAGTGTCGCGCAGCAACTTCAACTGAATTGAATAAAAGCAAAACTACAAGAAGACTGAAACGGAGTGGAAGAAAATGGCAACATATTTCGTCGCTTTCTAGCAGGAGCAAATAACATCTGAAACACCTGCTCACTCCGTCTCAGCAAAGATTGTTTGAACAAATCTGCAACATAACCTGCTGGGGTTGGCCGGTGCTGGACGCATTTAGATTGACGTAAGTGCGGCCGGTGGTCGTTGGTTTGTTGACGAAACTGCTTTCGACATTGAGGAACTCAGCTAGAAAACCCTCCTTCTGCCGGCGAAAGAAGTCTCGCCTTAAGCCGCATCGACCTTTTTACTGTTCCGCCGCACGAGTTGACGCACATGGCTGGCGAACTTGATCATGATCTCAGTGGATTGGTGAGGGAATTCGTCACACATTGGATAATGCGATCTCGCAATTGTTTGCAGAAGACTAGCCGAACCACCATTCGACCACCTCCTGAGGATCCCACCAAAAGATTCATGGTGCCTGCCCAGAGTACCACATAGAGCAAAGCGAGTGCGAAACCAATGACGACTCGTCTAACGAAACGCATGCGGGCTGGAAAAAGGAAGCATAACGCCAGCCCTAGCGGAGCGAAAATTGGCGCAACCATCAAAACGATGCCAGGCAAATAGTAGAGGATCGTTAGCATCCCGCCAACGGATTTAGGATCGTCGAGCATCGGCCGCGGACGGTGACCGAGTTCGTACCACGCAAGGAGCCAGACAGCATAGAACGAAAGTGCGAGCCACCCTGGATACAAAAACACAAGGAACCAGGCGGTGCGTCGATAGCGATTAGGGATGGAATATACATTCTCGTTGTTTTCCGCAACTTCCACTATTGAAGACTCCGCGATGGGAGTTTCGAACGGGTTGCGGCCTTCGGCCATGCTTTCGTCCTTCATCAGTAGTGAATTTTACAGTTTCGCCTTCCCGAAGAAGTCAGGCGTGTAGCTCTTGGTTTTGATATTTCGCACCGCGTCGCTGACAACACTTTTCTGCAAGCTACGGCAGACATTGAGCAGTTCGAAGGATGCCTGCACCAGAGACTCAAGCTGCGTATCTTCGCTGGCGAGATCGTAGACTTTGGCAGCGACAGCTGCTACTTCATGAAGGTTCGATTGGTTCGCATTCTGTCTTAGCCGATCTGCTAAGGCTAGAAAGCTTTCATAGTCACCTTGGTCTGCAGCGTCGGTGACACGCTCAACTTGCTCGCTGATGCTGAGCAAAACCTCCTGTGAGATCTCCGTCGCTTCCGGTGCGGAGAACATCGAGCACTCCTGCACGACATCGCAAAACAGCTAGATCAAATTAGGATCGAATTGCGTTCCTGCACAGCGGCACAACTCATTCAAAGCGTCTTGAATTGGCATACCTTTACGGTAGGGTCGGTCGGATATCATAGCATCGAAGGAATCCGCGATTGTCAGGATCCTTGCTCCGATTGGAATTTCTTCCCCATGTAAACCACCTATTCCTCTTCCATCGAATCGATTGTAATGACAGCGGACAATCTCGGTTAGCTCTTTGTGCTTGAATGACTTGTTGATAATCTCGATGCCAAACCGATCATGTCGGTCCATGATCTTCCACTCCTCTTCGTCGAGTCGCCCTGGCTTGAGAAGGATGGCATCCGGAACTCCAATCTTTTCGATGTCGTGCAAGAGTCCGGCTATCTCGATCACATAAACCTCTTTCGGTCCGAGCAATCGCTGAGCGAGCAGAGCTGCGTAAGCCGCAACCCTCGTGGAATGCGCACCAGTCTGTGCATCCCGGAAGGACAAGGCGGATAGTAAAGCGGAAACCGCAGAGAATGGAATGGAATCACTGCTTTCGTTCTCCCCTGGCTTCAAACGAGCGATCTTTGATTCGTCGACGATTAAGTCGTCCGGTACCGTATCAAAGCGAACGACTTGATCGCGACCGTTTCGCTTTGCAACATACAAACATTTATCCGCCTGATCGAGCAACGCTTGAGGGTTTGGTGCTCCTAGCTTGACTTGGGACACACCCAGACTCGCAGTGATACTGAATCCGACAAAGTCGATCTTCGCTATGCTGCCACGAATTCTCTCTGCAGCTTCGCTCGCCTCATCCAGGGATAAACCCGGCATCAGAACACTGAACTCTTCACCACCATAGCGACAGACAACGTCGTCATCCCGAGCCAGCTCATTAAGAAGCAGACCGGTCGCTTGCAAGACATCGTCAGCTTTGCTGTGACCATAGTTGTCGTTGATCGACTTGAAGAAATCGATATCAACCATGAGTGCGCACAGTGGTTGGCCAGTTATCTTCGATTCGTTGAACAGATTATCAAACTGTTCGAAGAACGTTCGGCGATTGACACAATTGGTCAACGGATCTCGAGTTGCGAGGTAACGCAGCTCTTCGTTTTGCTTTGTGATTTCATCTTTGGATTGCTTCAGCTCGAATAAGGTGGTCGCTAGTTGCTCACTTTTCTGCTCCAGCGGCGTCACGTCCGCTAACGCAACCATCACGCCTTTGGAATCGCTCTTCCTCGTCCAGAATCGGCGAAGAGTTCACAGAAAAAATCCTCCAACTGCCGTCGGGATGTTCGAGACGAAGAGTATGGCCATTGACAGCTTGCATCGTGTTCTTAGTTATTTTCCAGGGCAGCGATAGTTCAGTACTATCACCAGTATGCGTCCATGGAAGCGTACGCATTGAGACACCAATCAGGTCTTCCGGTGCCAGATCAAACAACCCGGCAAACGCATCGTTGACCAACACAACTTGCTCGTCGCGATCCAGCAATGCCACTTTTTCGGAGAAGCTATCGAGTGTTTGACGCACTCGCGGAGGCACCGCCTTAGACGGGTCAATATAGCGAAGGCCGCGATATAGGAGTATCCAAGTTATCAAGGCAACGATTGGGACCAGAATGCCAAGTAGGCTCATGACCGTTGCGCTGAAGTATCTCTGCATTCCGGTGTACACCGGTGCAAAATGCACCTCTAGTCGTCCCCACGAAGCTGCCTCAGAAAGGATTGGAACGACAAAACAACCGTCACTTTGCTTTTCCATTGCTTCGCGCCAGCTGTGCTCGTGTTCCCCTAGTGCAGCAACGATTCGCTCGTCATCACGCCGCAGGGCGGCCGAGATAAAACTCTTCATTCCGCTGCTTTAAGATCTCCAGCTGAAGCCCGATCTGCTGATACTCTGATCGTTTGACCAAGAAAGACATGCTCGTAGCAAGTGTTTCGCACACTCGTAAGCGCTGAGCAACTGCCGTTTTCCTCTCGTCGGGTATAAATCCGAGAAGACTGGCAAATTGAACAGCAGCGATACAGACAGCAACAATAGTAAGATCGGTTCTGGTTACGCTGGAGAATTTCATAGGCAGAAGTTTCCAAACATGCGCTGAAAGTGAAATTCAAGGGCAGTAGTTTTTCATGGAAGCGTGGGCTTGGACGGTTCCTCAATCTGTGTATTCAATCCTAGCCCTTCATGCGGGGAGAGCAGCAATCGCTTGGCCATTGCTCCAATTGAGGACTTGCCTTAGAGAGCAGGAAATTGGGGATTCCAATTCTGCGGGTTATTCAGACGTAATCACGCGGCGATGGAACGCATGATCAGCTTTCGACGAAGATCGACTTGCTTGCAGATTCAGAGATAGAGACTTATCGCCCGAAACATGGGGACCATTAGTCAGCAAGAAGATTGGCTAAAAACGAGCTCAGACCGTCAAAGAAGAAGCGACCAGAGCGCGTTTGCCTGAGCTATAGCGCCAAGATAGGTAGCCTGCTAAACTTGGGTGAACGTTTTAGCTCAAGGAGGAAGGCATGCCATTTTCACAAGAACGGTGGTTAGAGGTTCTAGCCGCTGCTGCTGCCGGGGAAACGACGCGGCAGATTGCGACGGGATTCAAGTGCTGTGAGTCGTGGGTTCGTCGAGTCAAACAAGAGTATCGGGAGCTGGGCAAGACGGCGCCGTTAAAGACTCGTAATCAGATACCAGAATGGCATTCGCTCAAGGATAAGATTATCGAGTTGACTGAAAAGTATCCCGATCAAAAGCTTTCGGAATTGAAGACGCGACTGAACACTCACTTGACTCGAACAATCTTGTGTGTTGCCCTCAAGGCACTGAAGCTTAGTTTCAAAAAAAAGTAATTCACGCCAGCGAACAAGATCGAGAAGATGTTCGCGCGAAGCGAGCTTGGTGGCAATTACAACAGGCGGGCCTAGATGCCAACAAACTGATTTAACGACGAAACATGGGTAAAAACCAATATGACAAGACCTCGCGGTCGCTCCCTGAGAGGCACTCGACTGGTTGCCAAAGTTCCATACGGTCATTGGCACACGACGACCTTCATCGCGAGACTAAGAAGCACCGGCTTAATCGCACCGATGGTGCTTGACGGTGCAATCAACGGGAACTTGTTCGCTGCATACGCTCGCACAGTTCTAGCACCAACACTATCGGCGGGACACATCGTAGTGCTGGACAACCTCTCTAGTCACCACCGGCTCGAAGCCAAGACAGCAATCGAGGCTGTAGGCGTTAGCTTGATGTTTCTTCCCCCTTACAATCCCTACTTGAATCCGATCGAGAATGCATTTTCAAAGTTCAAGTGGCTACTGCGGAGCGAGAAGCTCAGAGACAAAGAATCCCTATGGAAAGCATGCGGAAGACTGCTAGACCAATTCACTGTGGCAGAGTGCAAAAACTACATTGCACACTGCGGATACTGCTACGATTAAATCAAACGCGATCTAGCTCAGGCGAATCAATTGCGGCCATGCAGATGGCCGCTAGCTGTTCAGGGTAGGTTCTGGCACGGGCTCACCACCACGACTCAGGTAGACTTCGTACAACTGAGCGCCTAGATGCATCGTGGCATCGAGTACCCATCCAGATGTCACAAAGACTCCGACACAGCAAGCGAGTGCGCCTGCGAGGTTGAGCAGCCACGCAAGAACGAAAAAGATGATCCCTGACAAAATCATCTCGCCCACCATCAATTTGACGAATTGGATAGCCTAGCCAAGATCAAAGGCTTTCACGAAATCCTGGCATATCATGGCACGAAGCACGAATGGCACCGTCAGAATGGACGCAAGCAAAGAGGCTACACTGACTAAAAGGGCAAGGACCATTGCACCAAGTCCTACGATATCGCCCATGGTGAGAAAACCTACTACAAAGAGTAGACCAAAGGGTAATGCCAGAGCCATTGAAGTACCGAACTGGATGACCAACACAACGAGGAACGGCCAGATTCCCTGTGACAGGTAGTCTCCTAGTCGATCTGAGTCGATGTCATGATTCGGCATTTCTGGACGTCCAGCTCGGCGCCGAAGCAATTCCACACCATACCCAAACGCCGCAATTTGCCCGACTAAAATAGAACTCGCGACTCCGGCAATTGTCAGCCAAAGTAAGTTGGCGACCCAGTTTGGCGTTTCGATGATCGCTTTGAAGGCATCGGTGGCTGAACTGCGAAATTACGGCAGTCGCTCTGGTGAGTACGCTTGAGTTTCATCCATCATGACACACATCTGCATTGTCTAGGACACGTCAATTCAGCAACGCTAACATTGGCCTGCTCCAGCTTTGCTACTGTGCAGAGCTTGCTATGATTCGACAACGGAGAAGAGATCTTGAGAAAACCCCAAGAAATCCCGGAATCTTTTGGGACAGTTGTTGAATCTGCGGCTGAAGCTAAGGATCACCGGAGCGAGAAGTCTTGGGACCGCTTACCGAAATGCATTGATGACGTCGTTGAAACCGCCGCCCTGGATAACTAAGAATACGCCGACGCCAACAAAACCAAGTCCAACGCAGATAGCCTTGATCGCAGCCTTGCAGTCGACCCAATTCATAATGCCATAGACAAGTGAGTAGGCCAACGGCCCAAAGACGCAGGCAAAGCCCTGCCCCCAGCTCTTCTTGAATCCAAAACCTGTCACGCTCATATGGGCAAAGGAAATGATCGCCGTACCGGTGATAATCGCTGTCATTCCGATCGTCGTAAATACTGGCCAGCGTTGGAGCTTACCGATGAAGGTGTTTTCATCTGCAGGGGTCGCCAGTTTACCGTCGACGATGATGACGCCCGCGGCGCAAAGTGTGACCGCGCCGATGAAAAAGGACATGATAACCCACCAAGGCATCTGGGCTTGTTCACGACGGTGATCCATCATCTGGTCACGCACCATGTTGTCCGCAGCTTCCTGCAGGTACATGTTGTCGAATTCGGGGCCCGATGCTACGGCGTCGTAGCCAGTCATTGTTTCGCCGCTTTCCAGATTGAATCCGCAGGTCGTGCAGATCACCGTACCAGGCTTGATGTCAGCCATGCAGCTTGGGCAAGTAGGACCTGACTTCTGTGTTAGGCCAGCATCTTCCAAAATGGAATCAAAGGCACCAGCAGCGGCGGGATTGGGAGCAGCAGGGCTAGCCGCTGGCGCTGCGGGGGCGGCCCGTTTTTTCGGCATTGGAATCTTGATAGGCTTGCTGCATTTGGGGCATTTCCCGGTTTTACCTGCTAGCTTCGAAGAGACAGATAAAACCTGACCACAGCTGCACTTAACTTTGATTGGCATATATCGAACTACGTGGTTGTTTGGCTCGGATGGCCAAGCTAGGTGAAGAGCCGAATTCCTGCGAGCCGCCGCCCGTCTGATCCTCTATTCTGCTCTGCCTCCCGATCTTAGACAACTCTTTAGGGCTGGCAGTTTTGTTGAATTCGTGGCTTATCCTGCCCCTCGTGAGGCCGGACAGCCTCTCCAGCAGCCAATGAATCGACTTCAAGGGGAGCAAAGATTACCGTTCGGCAAGCCGTTTTCAAATAAGAGAGTTGGCCATTGTGCGAACAGCGGTCGGATTCTGAATCCTGCATCATAGCCCGACAATTCAACTGTGTTTTTCGGGTGTTACCATGTGTGCTTTCGCTGTGTTCACGCTCGTAGCATTCTTCCTCAACAGCAAAATGCTTAAGAATCGAGCAACGCCCAATCCCAAGATGGGGCGTGGACTTGCCGGCGATTGTTTGCGACCATGAGGTCTGAAAGTTCATCTCGCGTCTCCTGTCCGGCAAAAACTATGGCTGACAACACTTCTGAAAACTCCTCTCCGCACTTCAATCGAGTCATCCTCAAGCTGTCTGGCGAAAGCCTGAGTCGGCCTGGCGAACGGGGAATATCGATGGAAGAAGTCGTGGCCATCTGTCGGCAAGTCAAACAGGCATGGGAGCTTGGATGCCAAATCGGCCTCGTCGTCGGCGGTGGGAATATCCTTCGTGGAGCACAGTTCAAGACGACGAACGGTCAAATGATCGAGGAAGCAACTGCTCACTATATGGGTATGCTCGCTACAGTGATCAACGCTCTGTCGCTGCAAGAAGGTCTTGAGAGTGTTGGGTGTGATACGCGAGTCATGTCGGCCATTCGCATGGATGGCGTCTGCGAACCCTTCATTCGGCGTCGTGCGATAAGCCACATGGAAAAACGGCGTATCGTCGTCTTGGCTGCCGGAACTGGTAGTCCATTCGTTACCACCGACACGGCAGCCACTCAACGGGCCTTGGAATTGGGGGCGGACATCGTCTTGAAGGCTACTCGAGTTGATGGAGTCTATTCAGAGGATCCAGAAAAGAACCCTCACGCGGTGCTTTATCCAGAGCTTGATTACGACTCGGTGATCAAACAGAACCTGCGTGTGATGGATGGAACGGCGATTACCCAATGCCGCGAACACTCTGTGCCGGTGCTGGTATTCAACTTCAAAAAAGAAGGAAATATCGTCAAAGCGGTGTCCGGCGAGCAAGTGGGTACCAGAATTGGCCCCAAGAAGTCTTAGGCGGCACAGGTTATCGGCAAGCGATGGTTGCCTCTCAGTTTGTTCCGCCGGTCAGGCGAGCAGGATTGAACTTTGAATAGCCTCAATTGCGGGCTACCCCTTGTATTGAGGCAGCGCAAAGTTGCCTACAATATGCCTACTCGATTCGAATCAGAACGACTCTGGTAAGCCAGTTCTAGAAAGGTATCCATACCAGATTCTGCTTTTATATCCCATCGAAAATATCCCAGCGTGGTCTACAGGAAGGTGAATTCCATGAGTATTGATGAAGTAATGATGGACGCCGAAGAGAGGATGGAGAAGGCGAATAGTATCTTGAAGAATGCACTCAGCGGCATTCGCACGGGACGAGCGACTCCTGGCTTGGTCGACAGTGTTCGAGTTGAGGCTTACGGATCGCAATCGCCTTTGAAACAACTTGCTTCCATTGCGGCACCAGAACCCACGCAACTTGTGATTCGCCCATTTGACGTCAGCACGATTAAGGATATCGAAAAAGCGATCGTATCCAGCGACCTCGGACTAAATCCTCAGAACGACGGCAAGATCATCCGGATCAACATCCCCGCGCTTAGCACGGATGTTCGTAAGAAGATGGTCTCGCGCATCAAGGAGTTGTCTGAAGAAGCGAAGATTTCGATTCGCAACATTCGACGCGACGCCAACAAAGCGATTGAGCAAGCAGAGAAAGATAAGGAGATCTCTGAGGACGATCGCGACAAGTTCAAGGACGACGTCCAAGAACTCACCAAGAAGTATGAAGCCGAGGCTACCGATGCAGCCAAGGCACGAGAAGCAGAAGTGATGGAAGAGTAGTTTATTGCTCGACTGATGGTTTGGGGGCCCTTAATCTGTGCGATCCGTGAGTGCCGCCTGAGAGGCTTGCAAAGAACTGCCGAGTCTCAAAACCGGAGCCTTCACCATGGACGTACTATATTTTCCCGTGGTACCACCTGTTTTTGGTAATTAAATTGCCCGAATAGTAGTCACTGTCTACTCTGAATGCAGTTCGCTAAACACAGTGCGCCTACAAACAGCTTCTTCTCTTAACGTCCGCTGACTGGGCTGCAAATCTTTCAGTCTCCTCGACCACAAGCATTCGCCATCGTTTTTCACGCGAGATTGTTCCTTTGAGCGCCGATCCGGACAAATTGATTGCCTTCAGCTGTACCCATTGTGGCAAGCGTCTGAAGAGTCCGCTCAAGGGCGCTGGGCGACATATCAAATGCCCCAAGTGCAAGCATACGTTGTGCATTCCGCATCCGGAAGAAAAACGCAATGTGATAAACAAGGAGAAGAATGAAACTAACTTATTGGCGTTGGATGACCCCTTCAGCCTCAGTGCCCCTGCCATCTCTAACTTGGAGGAGCGGCAGCAAGACGCGGAAGAGATTCGTGCGAATAAGGAAAAAGAGCGTGCGATGGATCTCGCAAAACAGAAGCAGCGCACCAGGAAAGTTGGGCAGCCCGATGAAGCAGAGCAGCCCAATGTGCGGCCTGCCACCAAGAACGATCAGTATGTACAGCCTTTACAAGGGAAAGCATCGCTAAATGACGACGGCAGCATTCCCTTTGACAGTTTGGGCGATGATGAGCTCGCTACGCTTGAGGAGCAAGCTTCTAGCCCTTCTGCAGAGAAAAAATCATCCCGAAATCAGACCATTGGTTTAGAAGTGACGTCGGGAGCTAAGGCCAAATCAAAGGGGCCGAAAAGTCCGAGCTCTGCTGGTTCGCTTTTCGAAGATGAACTTGATGAATTTCAGCTGCAGAAGGAAGCATCTGCAGCTGCCGAACAACTGCCACCAAACACGGGTTTCGGCGAAAAGTCCTCACCGAAACCCAAGCGTAAGCCAGCTGTTGTTGAAGATGATCTGCGAGATCTAGACAATGTTATTCCTGATTTGAATCTGAAGGACAACATGCCGAAGTTGTCGGAAGAAGAAATCCTGGATGATGCTGAATATCGCATCGTTTGTAGAGTATGTGGAACGGCTCAATATGTGAGTCCCTCGGCGCAGGGCATGAAGGTCAAGTGTCCGGATTGCTTTACCGAATTCAAGGCTCCGGCACCTCCGAAAAACTGGAAACCCAAGCCCAAGAAGAAAACAGTCCAGCCTACACTAAAAAATCAAAGACAACTCTTGATA
>PKCQ01000440.1 GCA_002862265.1 Planctomycetaceae bacterium
CTCTTTTCTTCTTTTTCTCCACACCCTCCAAAAGTGTCACCCTCATGAATTCTCGTCTAGCCGTCATCGTCCTGACGTTGGCATGCTCTGTCCCGTGCACAACGCTTAATCAAGCTCTTCGTGCAGATGAATTGGACACCCTAAGCCTGCTGGTTCAGGCGGTAGTCGATGCACCCGATCCAACCACCAAAGCGGCTTTGTTGCAAGGCGTCTTGGCAGGGCTGGCTGGCCGGCGCAATGTGCCAGCTCCGGAAAAATGGAAGGATGCGCGGGATAGCTTGCTCAAAAGTGAAAATGATGAGGTTCGCGATCTCGCGACTCAGTTAGCCGCGATTTTTGGTGACGCCAAAGCGATGGAAACTGCTTTGGCCGTGGTTCGTAACCAATCCTTAGATATGACGCAGCGACGCAGCGCTTTGAGGACGCTCCTGGAGCAACGCAGCAGCAAAGCCTCAGAACTGTTGGAAGAACTACTCAACGAAAAAGACTTTGCTCTCGATGCTATCCGCGGATACAGCATCGTAGAAAATACAACAGCACCGAAAATCTTGCTCGGGCGATACCCTAGTATGTCGGATGAACTGAAGCAAGCTGTCATCGAAACTCTAGCCACACGTCGGCTTTATGCCACTGCCCTAGTGAAAGCCCTAAAGACCAAGCAACTACGCAGCGAGGAGATCCCGACGCATGTAGCTCGATCGTTAAAGGACTTGCTCGGCAAAGAATTTACGAATGCTTACGGCGAAGTGCGAGAACTCGCTCAGGATCGCGAGAAGCTGATTGCGAAGTACAGAAAGTTGATCACTGATGAGGCAGTAGCTGCTGCGGATGTACATCGTGGACGCCAAGTCTTCCAAAAAACCTGCGGCTCATGCCATGTGATGTATGACGCGGGAGGAAAAATCGGCCCAGATCTTTCTGGCTCAAATCGCGCGAACCTCGACTATTTTCTGCTCAATAGCGTGGACCCAAGTTATGACGTGCCTGAAGGATATCGAATGGTCCAGATTCTGACTTTCGATGATCGGGCCGTTAACGGCGTGCTAGCCGAAGAGGATGACACACGAATCGTACTGAAGACTGTCGAACAACCACGACTAACAATCGCAAAAGATGATATTGCGGTGCGAAAGATCTCGTCCAAATCCATGATGCCTGATGGGCAACTGGATGCAATGAAACCACAGCAGATATTGAATCTCGTCAAATATCTACGCACCACCGAACAAGTTGCTTTGCCAAAGTAAGCGGGAGAATTGGAAATGAAGCGAACTGAACGACTGCACTCGAAGTTTCTAGCTAGCCTGACCTTGATGTTTGGCTTGCTACCCTGCTTGGCACGAGCCGAAGATCCAAGCGACAAGAAGGAATCACGCAATAAGCTGCCGCTCAAGCAACATAAAACAAGCGATGCTCCCTTTCTGACGCCAGCCGAAGCTGTCAAACAGATGGCGATTCCAGAAGGTTTCGAAGTTTCGATTTACGCCGCGGAACCTGACATCGCTGAGCCGATTGGATTCTGCTTCGATCACAAAGGGCGACTTTGGGTCGCAGAGAATTTCAACTATCGCACTCGCCGGAATCACACGAATGATCCTGTTAGTCGTATTCAAATCCTCGAAGACACGGACGGCGACGGGGTTTTCGACAAGAAGAAAACTTTCTCCGACACGCTGACCTTTACCTCTGGTTTAGCCGTTGGCTTTGAAGGCATCTATGTCGGTTCGCCACCGAATTTGACGTTTATTCCGGATGCCGACGGCGACGACGTTCCAGATGGACCACCACGAGTCTTGCTGGATGGCTGGGGCATCAATGATCGTCACGAGACGCTGAATAGTTTCATTTGGGGTCCCGACGGTTGGCTCTACGGGTGCCACGGCGTGTTCACGCAATCGATGGTCGGGAAGCCTGGCGACGATGACTCCGCGCGGCAATTTATCGATGGCGGAATCTGGCGTTATCACCCTACTCGCGATAAGTTTGAAATATTTGCTCGCGGACTATCCAATCCCTGGGGCTTTGACTTCAATGATCATGGCCAGAGTTTTACCACTTGCTGTGTGATTCCCCACTTGTTCCATATCGTGTTGGGCGGCGTCTATCATAAGCAGAGCAAGCCCCACGTAAATCCTTACATTTACGACGATATCAAGACGATTCGTACACATACGCACCTGTCTGCGCACGGCGGAGCGCGTGTTTATTTGGCGGACACTTTTCCGCAGAAGTATCGCGACCGATTGTTCATGTGCAACATACATGAACATGCAGTCCTGACAGATATTCTCGAACCTGAAGGCTCGACGTTCATCGGCAAAGAAGGCGATGATTTCTTGCCGACAAACGATATGGCTTGGGTTGGTTTCAGTGTGGAAACCGGTCCCGAAGGCGGCATCTACATCTTGGACTGGCATGATACAGATGTCTGCGGAAACCAAGTCAACTTTCCGAATAGCGGCCGTATCTATCGCATCATGCCGAAGGGGGTGCCCGCTCACGCCACACCTGATTTAACCAAGATGACCGACGCACAGTTGGTCGAGTTGCAATGGAACTCAAATGACTGGTATGTCCGTCATGCTCGCACTCTGTTGCAATCGCGTGCCCACGCTGGCAAGCTAGATACGGTTACTGTAGTTAAGCTATTAACAGATATGATGCAGCAAGCCAGCAGCAGTCCAAAGCGACTGCGTGCTCTTTGGGCTTTGTATTCGATCGGAGCTCTTGAAACCCAGGACTTGGTCAAGCTGCTTGACCACGATGACAAGTACATGCGTTCTTGGTCGATTCAGTTTCTCTGCGATGCCAGCCCACTGAACGCATTTCAAGACGCAAGTGCTGCGACAGAGTCAGTTGTCGACGCCACCATCCTCGCCAAGTTCGCTGAGATGGCTCGCAGCGATGCTTCTCCTGTAGTGCGACTTTACTTGGCCTCGGCAACGCAACGCCTGGCCTTTAAAGATCGTTGGGAGATCCTAGCTGGCTTGCTATCCCACAGCGAAGACATTGGCGACAACAATCTACCTCGCATGTATTGGTTTGCTTTGGAGCCTATGGTCCCAAAGAACCAAGCAAAGGCCTTGAAGCTAGCCGTGACCGGGAAGATTCCAGCCATCCAAGGATTCGTGGCAAAGCGGATGGCAACCGGGAGCCAGCCAACCCCCACCAAACCTACCAAGACGCCAAGGAACACTAAGAATTGGCTGCAAGATATTCAGACGGTTGCGCCTGAGTTCAAGGTCGCCGATGTAGGTGAAGGTGGAGTTGTCAAACTTCCCAAATTCCGCAATCTAGCCGCAGTCCAGACCCACCCCTTGGATCGAAAGAAGGCTAGTCGACTGATACGAACCGTCAGCCTGCCGAACGGTAAGTCTGAACTACAACTGAGCGTCAGCCACCATCCGCACGGTGACTGGCAGCTGCGCGTGTTGGCCTCGACCGATAAGAAGCAGCCTGAGGTGCTTTATGAATCCATCGTGTCCAGCATGACGGTTGGGGACAACGAGTGGCTCGATGTGGAAGTAGATTTGTCTAAGTTTGCTGGCCGGAGTGTACAGTTGACTCTCGAAAATCGCGCCAACAACTGGGCTAATGAGTGGGCTTACTGGCACAAAGTAAAAATTGTGAGTTCGGCCGATCAGTAAGTACGATCGACTCATCAGTCCAACAACGCTATTCTTCCGCCATGAGCAATTCAGAGAAACCCATCAAAACGCGGAGGGTCGCAGAGCGTCGGAAGGTCCGCTACAAATCGCTCGACAATCTGCTCTACGATGCGGAGCGTTTGGCTTCCATGCAGGTGCGAACTCTCGGCAATTGGTCGCAAGGCGAGATCTATTCACACGTGGCCAAGTCGTTGGACGCGTGTATCGATGGCAGTCGTGCTTTACCAACTACCCTGCGTTGGGTTCTCTCTACTTTCCTGAAGAACCGGTACTTGAACCAGGGAGTACCGGCGGGCTTCAAAGCGTCTGACGAGTTTCAGCCCAACGAAGTCAGCGTCGCGGAGGGACTTGGGGAGCTTCGAAAGGCCATCCAGCGCCAGAAAAACACTACCGATCGCACGATGCATCCTGCATTCGGAAATATAACCAGTGCTGAGTGGGATTCATTTAACCTGCGCCATGCAGAAATGCACATGAGCTTTCTGCTCGAAGATTGAAGTTGAATACAGGTGCCAGAACCGGTGCTAACGCCCGCATACAAGCCTTAACTACTGCCCGAGCAGCTTCTTGGCGAGACGATGGAAGGTAGGAGGCGTTGCCTGTTTCAGATGCTCAGCGGCTTGTCCTTGGGCGTAGCCGATGAGCAGTTCTTTCATTTTCTGCTGTCGCGGCACAATGAAGATCACGTCGTCGATTACTTGGAGGAATCGGTCGTGGCCAAACACAAATGAGATATCAGCGATCGTTGGCCACTGTTCTGCTTTGTGAGGTAGAGGTGGTGCACACAAGAAGAGACGAGCATCATCAATTAGAATCAGATCTTGGTTTCGGTCTCTGAGGCATAGCAGCTCCTCCATAACGGGACACTCTTGCTCTTCGCCGGCTGTAACGCCGCCCGACCAATGTCCATCGAGCCAGAACAATGCAGCTTCGCCGCCGAGCGAATGAACGATCTCTGGCATGACCTTCGCTGAATCACCAAAATGAGGTATGACGCCTGGCGTATTTTCCAGATCCTCGTGGTAGGTCTCATAAAGCACTTTGGACAACTCAATGGTGTGCACCGATTCGAACATTTCAGCCGCCCAGCGAGTTGTGTTGCCTTGGAAGGTTCCAGTCTCGACAAAAGTCGTTGCGCCGGCCAAGCGAGCCAGCTGAACGACAATCTCGCGTGGGATACCGTGATTGACGATGCCCATTAAAATCCTTCCTTCGAATCGATAATTATCGATTTCGGATAATTGCAAGTTGCTATTGGAGTGTCAATTCCAGATGGAAAGAGTTATAGAATGCTTGGTCAGTTCAAATGCTAGCTAATAGCCCAAGCAGGAAAGATGCAGCAGAGTTCGTGCCGTTTCTCGCTGCCAGAATAAATCTTAACGGACGCGGGCTCATTGCCAGGCCTCAGCGAGAGCATTGAAAGAAAATGAAAGAGCTGTTGTTCGAAAAGCAACTTCGCTGGACGGCTTTTGATCCAAGCAAGGTGCTTCCGACACTTGTTTCTCAGATATTACGCGAGCGATGCGATTTTCTCGGCGTAACACATCAGTTTGTCGCCACTAATTCGCGAGCGGAAGAAGCGACTGACCTCAGAGACGTTGGACTTATGCTCTGGCGCGTGCAGGACCATGAAAACCTTGAGTCAACGATTTCCGCCATTCAAGCTGCCCGGCTGAAGGAACCGAAGCCTGTTTGCCTTGTTTGGCTCCAGCCGGACTTGCGCCATTGCTCTGGGATTCTGGTAGAGGCGGGTGCACAACTAGTGGTCACACAGCTACCATCATTACAAACAGGCCTTGAGAATATTTTGGCTCGATCGCCATTACCAGTTCCGCTTGCCCAACATGGTTCGCATCCACTGGTAGCGGGAATTGTCGAGCAATTGCCATGGCCGGAACTCGCTGAATAATCATTCCCCAATAACTCATTCCCTTTGGCACCTTCCAAATCGATGTCTGTGAATCTGGAAATCATCCAAACTGCACTTTCGGATCTAAAAGATCCTGAAACCGGACGCACCATTGGCTCAACAGGTCAGCTTTCAGGAGTCGAAGTTCAAGGCAAGAAGGTAGTTTGTTCTGTTTCACTTTCCACACACAGTCTTCCTGTTCAAGACGGTTTTCGAGAGCGTATTCTGGAAACAGTTAGAACTTGTAGAGCCGGAGCCGCAGATGTCGAAGTTCAGTTTTCTGAACTGGAGCGTCCACCCGTACCTTTGGGGCAAATTGGACTTTCCGCGAAAAGCGTCATTGCGGTTGGATCTGGTAAAGGCGGAGTAGGCAAGAGCACGATTGCCACATCAATCGCACTCACTCTATCTAACATGGGCTGCAAAGTTGGTTTGATGGACGCGGATGTTTACGGACCAAGCATCCCGCATCTGCTAGGCATTTCAGGTCGCCCCGAGGTGAAGAACGGCAAGATTCAGCCAATCTATTACGAGAAGATTGCCGTGATGTCTATGGGATTCATGGTCGAAGAAGACCAAGCCGTAATCTGGCGCGGTCCAATGCTACACGGCGCAATCACTCAGTTTTTGCGCGACACCTATTGGGGCGCACTCGATTACTTAATCATCGATATGCCTCCGGGAACAGGCGACATCGCCCTCACACTATCACAAATGATTCCGGTTACGGGCTCCGTCGTGGTTTGTACACCGCAACAAGTCGCCTTACTCGATGCCGTGAAAGCGATTGCGATGTTTGGCAAGACCAAGATTCCAGTGTTGGGAATGGTTGAGAACATGAGTGGCTTTATCTGCCCTGACAACGGCAAGCGCTACGACATTTTCGGTCATGGCGGCGCACGTATCAAAGCCGAGGAATCAAGGGTAGCTTTCTTGGGTGACGTGCCACTTAACATGCAAATGCGTGCAGAATCCGACGAAGGGCGAATCGGCAATGCCGTGCTGGATCCAGTCTGCAAGCCCGCACTGGGGAAAATCGTCCAAGCCATGTGTGAGCGAATCAACGATCGCGCTGCCGCTCAGCCCAACGGCCCCGCCCTGCCCGTGCTGTAGTCTGGAATTCGAACGCACGAAATCACTCGCTGTCTTCAGGGTCTACTCGCGAGCTTATTCTGCTTATATGCGAAAGTAGGTCCATTGTCCTCAATTGACGCCGGTTCACTGGAGTGGCTCTTACCGACTTTCGAAATTGATTGCATAGCTGAGCCAACGCCTACAAATGAGCTTTAAACGAGAAACGAGGATCAGGCTGTGGGAAGTGAACACAAAGTCTCACTTGCTTGTATTTTTTGCCTTAATGCTTGAGTGAATTTTATCTCGCCGTAGCGGATCCACAGGCAGCTCACGCTACAATCGTCGCAGCGATCGGCAATTCTGCCATCTACACGGAGTGATCTAGCAAGACCGCTAAGGAATACCTTTTTTTTTCCCTTCCTACTCTTGCCGCGCCGGCCTTGGCTTCTCATCCTCTGACCGTAGTTGGTTCTAATCGCGATGGACCTGCTTGTCTTGCGGTTTACGAAGTAACCGTCAATTGGTCGGACGCGTCAAAGTAACTTACTTCTACTTGAATCGCACTGAAGCTACCGGCAGAATAGTGGTTTTCTCATTGCCCCCTGATGCTGGTCCAGGATGTTTGGATTTTCAAGCGTTGAGTTTTTCTTATTCCGAAGGATCGTATTCTTCACGAGCGTCTGTCTTGCTTGTGCTGATTGACATCTTGTTTTTGATCCTTCGCAACAAAAATAGAAGGTCAACACAAGGAGACCTTGGATGCAAAATGATCTCCTTTTCCCCGACGAAGTTGAGTCTTTTCTAAGGCCTATTGAGCGTCTCGGATTCACACTTGCAAGAGATAAAATCGCTCATCGCCATGTTTCGGGCTGGATTGGCTCACGATGGATCCTTTGTCATGCTTCTCTGTTACGAGCAAGCATACGACTCGCGACGATCGTTTGTTCGCGACTTGGGCGCTGGCAACAACGTGTTCCTCGATGGCCGCAGCTACTGGAGCTCGCCATCCGCGATATGCAATTGAATGACTTTCAATTGCTTTATCATCCCGAAACAACGCTTGGTAACACTGCACAAGAGTTTGCTCATCGTGCCGGCGTCCGCAGCGTAGAACTCAAGCTTTCACAAACAAGACAAGAGCTCGCAAGTTGGATCAAGAATTGCTTAGAGCAAATCGATGACTCAACAGATCCTTCTTGCTTGCTATTTGTTTCTCCTGCCCTTGGAGCCGAAACAGCACGAGCGGCAGAACCGCTCCACGATTCCACTTTGATAGGCTTAGTTGATCGAGTGTTCGGTCTTTCGATTCGAAAGGGTGGGAATCTAGAGCGTTTGATCGAACGAAGAATCATGGAGCAGGACGCTGAGTGCTTTTCAGTGGGATCTGTTTTTCTTGCAATCGATCAATCCAAGCCAAAGGAGTATGCACAGGTTCGAAACTGGATGGATCGCGGCGCTGTAGGTTGGCATGTATTCGACTTCGACAAAACACTCTCAAGTGATTCCTCGTGTGCGTTTCATTGTGAGAATCAGGGAGGCCATCAATTCTGTTTATCGCTATCTACTTTTGACGCAGGAGCGACGGGATCGACCGACTGGTTGGCACACTGCACCCGCACATCAAATTCTTCTGAAACAGTCGCAGATGCTTTGCATCGTGGTCGTACCGCCATCGCTTCGCCATGGATCTCTCTGAATCAAATATGCGCTCAGAAGAGATTGGTCGCGTCATCGCAGCTAACTCAGGGAGACCATCGATGTTTGAGCTTCTCAGCGGTTGGTTTAGAGGAGCTCTTGAGTCGCCGTGTGTTCCGCTCTCACTTAGGTCGCTGGGATTGGGAACCCTACGGATTGTTGATCCGTCGCTCTGCGCTCGCAGAAATGGGTTGCCGACCCGTCATCTACGGGGAACCCGGTGAAAGGGATAATTTGGCCGTTGCTGAAAAACCCTTCTTTCAGGCTCGTGGGAAGACGATGGATTGGACTCAAGAACAAGAATGGCGGTTCCTGGGTGATCTCGATTTGAACAAATTCAATAGAAACGACCTTCGCATATTTGCTGAGACGCGAGACCAAGCCTATCAATTGTCGCGCTCTTATCCTTGGACAGTGATCTGGGTTCGTGATCCGTAGCCAACGGGTCCAACGAGCAAAATTCCTGACGAAAACCGCTACGAGAATAGTTGCTGCATTGCGGGAGCAAGCGATGCCAAGCAAAATATTCCATTGCTGAAGTTTCCTACAACTCGCCTTCCCACCTCCTGCACGGAGCCTACCTTATGCGTACTCTCATGAGATCCCTCGCAGTAATTGCAATGTTGCTGCCATCTGCTTTCTTATTTGCCGCTGATGCACCAGAGGGCTTCACTGCCCTGTTTAACGGAAAAGACTTCGAAGGCTGGCACGGTCGCCCACACTTAAATCCAAACAAGTGGGAAGATACTGGGGAAGCCAAAAAAGACGCCTGGAACAAGGATATGGCTACCCACTGGTCCGTCCAAGATGGAGTCATTGTGAACGACGGTCATGGAGTGTTCTTGACGACCAATAAAGAGTACGGTGACATCGAATTGCGACTAGAGTACAAAACGGTTGCTCGAGCCGACAGCGGAATCTATTTGCGTGGAACGCCGCAAGTTCAGATCTGGGACAGCACGGAAGAAGCCAAGTTCAAGCTTGGTGCTAACCTGGGTAGCGGCGGCCTGTGGAATAACACGGCTGGAGCCCGAGGCAAGGACCCGTTGGAGCTAGCCGACAAACCCTTTGGGGAATGGAATTCATTTCGTATCGTCCAAGTGGGAGCTCGGACTAGTGTTTGGCTCAACGGAAAGCATGTCGTGGACAACGCGATCATGGAAAACTACTGGGACCGTAAGGCTGCGTTGAATCCAAAGGGTGTCATCCAGTTGCAAACTCACGGCGGTGAGATTCAGTGGAAGAATCTTTACATCAAGGAACTGACGACTGAAGAATCCAATGCTTGGCTGCGAGAACGTGGTCATGCTACCGGATACACCAGCAAATTCAATGGCTCGGATCTAAGCGGCTGGGCTGGTACGACAAACAACTACGACGTAGTCGACGGAGCGATTCAGTGCAAGAAAGGCCATGGCGGCGTATTGCACACAGAAGAACAGTACTCAGACTTTGGTGTTCGTTTCGAGTTCCAGCTACCTCCAGGTGGCAACAATGGTCTTGCGATTCGATATCCCGGCAAGGGCGATACGGCTTACGTCGGCATGTGCGAGTTACAAGTTCTAGACAACACGGCTCCGAAGTTTGCGAAGTTAGATGATCGTCAGTACCACGGTTCGGCTTACGGCATGATCGCCGCACAGCGTGGTTATCTTCGCGAACCTGGCGAGTGGAATATCCAAGAAGTCACCGTGAAGGGTTCTACCATTCGCATAGAACTCAATGGCACAGTCATTCTCAATGGTGATTTAAGCAAGGTCACCGACTACATGGCCAATCGTCCGCATCCTGGAAAAGAACGAACCAAAGGCTACTTTGGTTTCGCTGGTCATAACGATCCAGTGCGTTTCCGAGCCGTTGAGCTTCGCGAGATAGAGTAATCGACGACTCGATTTCAGTAGAATCGAAACCAGCGCCATCGCTCTTTTTCGGCGGCTTTGGCGCTTAAAGCCGGTTCTTTTTTTCGTAATCCCGCATCTATGCGGAAACGCCGCCGCGATACGCCTGAAGCCTCAGGGCAAGAGGTGACGCACTATGTCGCGTAGTGCTTGTTTCAATCGCGGAGTTGGTAGCCAGATTTTGGCTGCTGCACGGGTGGAAGATATTGCGGCCGGATTGGTAATGCGCGAGCATTGGCATGATGAACAAGTTCAGGTCGCTGTCCAATTCGTCGCATATAATTCGGAGAAATGACTTGGCCCGATCGTTGCTGCCAAGGACTGGTGCAGTGGTTTTCAATCGGCGTTGAAAGTGTCGATCTTGAAAATAGCTCACACTCACGCGCATCCACTTTCTCGCTAAACGGAACAATGTGGGTCGTAATCACTACGATCACCTCGACTCGCTTTATGTCGACGTTTGATCGACTAAACAACGTGCCGATAACTGGCGTTTTGTCCAATACGCGGACCCACCACTCCTTGTAATTATTGGTTTCTTTGATCAAGCTACCGACGATCGTTCCCTTGCCATCGGGAAGTAGAACGGTAGTCGATGCTTCCATCGTATCTTCCTCTGGCAATCCTGTATCTGGATTGATTCAACCACCTGAGACTTTGGGCTCAACGCTCAGTAGTACTTGCCCATCGTGCATGAGCTTGGTGAGAGAACTGGACTCAGTGAGTCATAGTTCTTAGATGCTGCAAGAGAGCCTACTGCGTCGACCGCGTTAAGTTGGCTTTTGACGATTTGGACGGACTTGAGCTTTCTATTTAGTGCGAGCATCCGCAGAAGGCTGAAAGATTCACCGCCGACCATGGCGACCATCGAAAGTAACTCTGAAGTTCGATTCTCGAACGAGCTGAAGACGAAGAAACGGAGATTAAGTACGACCAACTACAACCAGTGAATTCGTGAGCAAGATAAAGTAGATCTCTGTGATGACAGACTTCAATGGCTTCACCATTTGACCTCTACCTGACGCTCGTCATTTGCAGCTTCGATTTGAGTTTTTCGACCAGGTCCTTCGGAGAAAACGGCTTGTGGAACACTCCGGTGATTTCGAGTTGCTCTTGTAAGACCTGCAAGTTGAGTTCGTGTGTCTTGGCTGTGCACAGAAACACTGGCTTGTCCTGGTTTGGACTTCTTTCTCGTACGTGTGTCAGGACTTCGATTCCCGTCATGCCAGGCATCTGTTGGTCCAGGAGTAGGACGTCAAACTCTTCCTTCTGAGCGGCTTGCCATGCTAGCGAACCGGTGTGGCATACCGTTACGTTGAATCCTGCATTGGAGAGCACAAATTCGAGCAGGTTTGCCAACGCAAAACTGTCTTCTGCTACCAAAATGTTTTCCATCGTGCTCCCTAGCTAAATTACCTTCGCCAGTTCTTTCAAGCGACTAGTAGTTGATATGCGAGATAATGTTGATCCGCAACTCACCAGTGGTTGCGTTATACAGCCTCGCCCCGGCGTCATCGGCGTTAACAGCCACCATAGGATGAGTCGTCACAGCTCCACCACTGCGCTCTCTGCACCACCGACGCTTGTCGATTGAAAGGTACTTTTTAAATAATCGTACAAGTCTGTGTTCAAAATCACTGTATAACTACCGTTGTCTGCGGGATATAACTCAACAGCACCACGCAGTGTCAACAAAGACTGTAGTGTCGCCGCCTGACGAGAGTCGTCTGCTCGATCGTGAAAATTGGGAACCGCCACTGCTGCGAGATTCGCAACAATAATGATTACAACGATAAGTTCAATCAGAGTGAATACCCGGTTCTGTCTGGAGTTGATCTGCCAAGTCCTGAAAAGTCGTGGATCTTGGACCGTAGAGTGAGGCTGCCGACGTGGTTCCACCTGTTCGGTTTAGAAACCTAGCCTAAGACGCATAACTAGCAAAAACTTTCCATAGTGAAATTGCTTCTGACTACCCTTTTTTGGACTCGGTCAATCGTTTGCATCACCTTGCCGATACTATTTGAGCCCAAAGGATTGCAAACTGCGAACTTTAACGGTTCTTCCATATGTCCACCTCCGGCTGCAAAACTCTCCATATGCTGCGTTCTTTTCTCGAAGAACGGATCCGAGTTCGATTTCTGATCGGCACACCCATTTCCACTTTTGAGCTAATCGAACTAGGACGCCATGCTGAGATCCTGATACCAAACCTACTTTTGGACAACTGGGAAACACTATGCTCTGAATTAGAGCAAAGCCAAGAAACCCGAACCATCGAACTCTCAGAGAATGC
>PKCQ01000132.1 GCA_002862265.1 Planctomycetaceae bacterium
AAACATGGAAACAGCTGAATGCAAACAATGTCAAAATTAACAACATATCAACATATCAAATGTGTTGTTTCACGTTCCGATCAATTGATTGCGAGGCGTTGTTTGGAAGATCCGTACATTTACATCTCCGTATTTTTAATTTGCGTGCCATTAATTGGTGTTCGTGCTGCTGGGGATTCCGGCGAAAGCTTTTTGCACTTTCTTGCAAAGCAGCCGGAAGCTTGGATCGCAAGTACTGGCCAGAACCAAACCATTCATCGGGTTCGTGAATAACGAGCACACTTTCGATCAGCCATTGGTCGGGCTCAAGGCCAGTGGGAGTGACGCTCATCTTCCCGCCCATTCCGTGATAAGGCTGTGTTTCGCCCTCGACAATTCGACCGAGCTTGTTGGTCGTGAGCTTACTCCAGCGATTGTGATACTCGCCGGAGTCTTGGTTGAAACGGCTATCGACTCCCCATGTCAGCTGGAAGACTTCGTCGGCTTGAGAATTCTCAGCGACAAGCACAGCTCGAATCAGAACTTTCTTCAGTAGTGGAAGTTCGATCCAAAGATATTGCTTGCTCTTGTCGTCCGTATCGAACTTGCCTTCGTCGAGCGGCTTGAGCGCAAGCTGATCGAGCTTGCGCTTGGGGTCGTCAGGAGCCTTTGGCTTTCCGAAGCTCGACTCCATCAGGTCGCGGTTTTCAAGCTTCTCGCGGCTGCAATAGATGACGTACGAAGAAAGAATGCGGTAGCCAGTTCGCTGCCCGTTGGCATCTATCAACTCTTCCACTTCAATGCGGACGGACGCGTTGATGCTCTTCGCAGAGAACCGCTTCCAGCCAAGCTTGCCGGCGATGTTTTCTAGTATCGCTTCTTTCTCGGCCAGAGATGCTTGCACGTTCAGCTTGGGCTCTGGCAGCGCCACGAATTGAGCACCTGGAAACTCGATCATTTGCGGCCAAATGACGATTGGCTCGTCGCCTTGCGCTTGCAGCCGAGTTTGCGCCACGATGAAACACAGACCAATGCTAGCAATGCTGAAAAACTTGGCGACTTGCCGGATTACAGGTCGGTTAGATACAGAGCCAGATTGGCCGGGCATCAGTGTATCTTTCGAAAAGAATGAAACTTGTCTCGTTGAGGGTGTGAAGAATGTCGATAAGGATGAGGAAGTGTTCATCCTTAGTCGAGGCATTCCGATGCTAGTTCAGACATCACGGTTCGGGCAGGTACAATCCAGCCAAGAGGAAGTCATCATCTTTCCTAAGGGATTGATTGGTTTCGAATCGGTCCGCCATTGGATCATTGTACCGGATCCAGTAGGCGAAGATGTTGCGTGGATTCAGTCCATTGCTGAAGAGCAGGTTGCATTGCCGATCATCAGTCCACGCAAGTTTGCTCCTGACTACAAGATTTGCATCTCCAATCGCCAGCTCAGCGACTTGCACATTCGGCGCACGGATCAGATCTATGTGTTCAGTGTCGTAAGCAAATCCGGCAAGTCGCTAACGATGAACTTGCGTAGCCCGGTCGTGATCAATTTAACCAAGCGACTCGCTTGCCAAGTGATATCATCTGAGAATCTACCGATCGCCGTGCCTCTGGATCTAAATACTTTGCAGACACTGAAGGTCGCAGCCTAGACCATCGCAAAGACTTCAAGAGCGTCGCGGAAGTCGTCAAGAACCTTAGCATTATTCGATGAGGTCACGTGCCCTCGGGCCGACCTCCCTCGCGAGTGCTGCCTCAGTTCAATGCTGCGACGGCGACCTGCGGCCTCCTATTGCAAATCGCTCTCTACCGCCTTGCTTCACGCGCACAGAAAAGTGCTCGATCGTGTTGAGCGTCGGCAGCAACTTTTCATCTCCTGGCTCTCGGCCGAACAACATTCGCTCAGGTCTGACCGCGTGTCCACCGTGATGCATTCAATTCGGCGCGATCAAAGAAGTGCTTAGTAGTGCTTCAAGCCCCCTTAACTTCTCGCAGTGCGCAAGGACGCCCCAACACTTACGATTCTAGCCAAAGGGGTATTTTCGCCGTGTTTTCGGGGGTAATTGCGCCTATAATGCAAGGCAATCGGCATCCTTAAATAGAGGTGCTCTCATCTTATCTCCCCTTGCTCGTTCACAATCCCACGTAATCGGGACCATTGACGAATGCGCGGGTAACCAACCTTACGGCGTCTTTTCGACCGAGCGGCTTTCCACAGGCAGTCCCTCCGAGGTCTAGCGCCCTTCCCTAGGAGTTCATAATGGCAGGTCAACGTCCTCCGCGATGGCGTGGGGATCGTTCCGGAAATCGTTCTGCAGGTTCCTCAGGCGGGGGAAACCGCGGTGGAGGACATCGTGGCGGCGGTCGTAGGCGCCCGCACCAAGATCCCGAAGTGGAACAACGTATCCGCGAGCTGGACTCCGATCGTGAACCCATGTCCTTGGCCGAGGAAATTTCCAGCGAAGGTGCCAAGGTAGGTCGTGATGTAGAGAGCGCCTCGGGCGTAAATGAGCAAGTTTCGACCTTCGCCGAATTGCAGGGAATGTCTGAAGATGAGTTGGCGGCCGCCGCTGACCAAGAGCAGGTCGACGCATCCGGGCTCGATAAGCGCGACCTCATATTTCAGATTCTAAAAGCTCGGCTCAAGACTAACGGACTGATGTTTGGCGAAGGAACTTTAGAGATCCTGCCGGACGGTTTTGGCTTCTTGCGAAGCGCCAGGCACCACTACGTGTCCTGCCCAGATGACATCTATGTTTCACCCAGTCAAATACGCCGCTTTGGACTGCAAACCGGATCGCATGTTGCAGGTCAAATACGACCACCCAAGGAAAACGAACGCTACTTCGCCTTGCTTCGCGTCGAAGCCATCAACTTCCACGATCCCGATTCAAGGCATCGACGAACTGGATTCGACGATCTGACAGCTCTTCATCCAGACGAACGTATCGTGATGGAGACAGACGCCGAGACTGTCGAGACACGCGTCGTAGATATGATCACTCCCATCGGCTTCGGCCAACGTGGCCTGATCGTCAGTCCTCCTCGCGCGGGCAAGACGATTCTGATGCAGAAGCTGGCTCGTTCCGTCCTCGCCAACTACCCCAACGCATACGTGATGATACTGCTTATCGACGAGCGGCCTGAAGAAGTCACGGATATGGAGCGCGAGGTACGCGGGCCGAACTGCGAAGTCGTCAGCAGTACTTTTGATGAACCTGCGTCCCGTCACATTCAAGTCGCCAACATGGTGCTCGAAAAGGCCAAACGCATGGTCGAGTACGGTGTGGATGTCATCATCTTCCTCGACAGCATCACTCGCTTTGCAAGAGCTTGGAATAGTGAGTGCCCACAGAGTGGCAAGCTGCTTACAGGTGGCTTGGATGCGAACGCCCTGCAAAAACCCAAGTCGTTCTTTGGCTCCGCTCGCAAAATCGAAGAAGGCGGCTCACTGACGATTCTCGCGACGGCCCTGGTCGACACCGGCAGTCGGATGGATGAGGTGATCTTTGAAGAATTCAAAGGCACCGGTAACTTGGAAATCATGCTCGATCGCAGTCTTGTCGATCGACGCGTATGGCCCGCGATTGACATCAACGCCAGCGGGACGCGTCGCGAAGAGATCTTGATGGACGAAGATGAGCACAAGCGTGTATCGGCACTGCGTCGCGTGCTGGGGGAAATGAATCCACCCGACGCGATGGAGAAGCTTACCACGCAACTGAAGAAAACGAAGACAAACGCAGAATTTCTCATGGGACTCAAGGTGGAATAGTGCCCGAACAGATTGGCATCGTTGTTTCAACTTACAACTCCAATATCACCAACCGTTTGCTGGAGGGCGCTAAGGAAACTCTGGCGAAGGCAGATTGGAGTTTTGAAGTCACCCAAGTCCCTGGGGCTTGGGAATTACCACTCGCTGCAACTTGGTTTGCAGAGAAATCTGAGGTAGCCGGAGTCGTGACTCTTGGCGCCGTGATTCGCGGTGAGACCACGCACGACCAGCACATCAACCGAGCGGTCAGCAACGCTTTGATGGACCTGATGGTTCGTACCGGCAAGCCAATCGGATTTGGCCTACTGACCTGCAACACCTTGGAGCAGGCCATTCACCGCGCGGGCGGCAATGTCGGAAACAAAGGCGTCGAAACCGCCGAAGCCGTCCTGGCTATGCTTACTGCTAAGCATTGAGTGTTGATTGCAGAACCTGCCGTGACACTTCATCGCTGATCGCTCCACTGATCTTAGGGTGAGCCCCCTGAACCAATTTGCGGCTGCCGAGCTTGATATCATCAGTCTGCAGCCACCGAACCATCTGCTGCGCCACTCGCCGCCAAGCCGCGCCCCCAGTTGAAACAACCAGCCACGCGCTGAATCGGGCTTTTCCTCACCGGAACAAGAATTCATTTTAGTGACAGATGCTTCAGCAACCACAGGCCCGTCTTCGACCATTCTGTCCCGGCACTCATCGCTCCTCAAATGATTGCTTTCCAAGCGATCCAACGGGCTGCAAACCTCCGCTTTGTCGTCTAAAAGCACGTGAGTATAAATCATCGTAGTGGACACATCTTTGTGCCCCAATAGCTGCTGGATCGTGCGAATATCAGTGCCTGACGCTAGCAGATGGGTTGCAAACGAGTGGCGTAAAGTATGGCTGGTCGCATACTTTCGGACTTCCGCCAAACGAAGCGCCATCCGGAATTTCTCAGAAAACGTTTCCCCATGAATGTGATGTCGATGCCATTTTCCAGAACGCGGATCTTGGCTCATCCGAGAAGAACAAAATAAGAATTGCCATTTGAACTCTACAGCGGCATTGCTGTACTTCTCGACTAATGCTTCAGGCAACCAGACACTCGCAACCCCTTTCTCGACATCCATATCGTGTAACACCCGGCGGCTTGCGATTTCACGTTGCAGCGGCTTGACGAGGAGTCGTGGCATAGCAACATATCGACTCTTGTTTCCCTTGCTGCTGAAGATACGGATGCGTAGTGCATCAAAATCAAAATCCATGACTCTCAGACGCAGGCATTCGCCAAGTCGCAATCCACAACCATACAGCAACATCGCCATCGAAAGATAGCGACCAGTCATCTGGGAAAAGACACGTTCGATCTCTTGCTCACTCATGACTGTCGGCACCAACTTGGGCTTGTCGGCACGTAGGGCATCGATGTTTCCAAGCGGTCGTTCTAGAACGCAATCGAACAGCATCTTTAAACCGAAAAAAGCCTGATCCTGAGTCGAAGCCGCAACGTTGCCGTCGACCGCTAGGTCGGTCAAGAAGGCTTCGAAACTTGCGCACGTCACACTGTCAAAGTCCACTTGGCACTTTAGTCCGCGGACTCGCATGAAACGCTTGACCCACTTTACATAAGCTTTCTCTGTGTTGTACTTCTTCCCCATCAACCGCATCTTGCGACGCATCAGTCGGATAATGTCCGGCTCTCGCTTGGGAATGGGCGGACGGGCTTCTTCGATGGATCGCCGAAAAACTTGGCCTAGTTCGCTGTTCTCGATACCTTTCGCATCTTTGTGCTTCAGCTCTTGCAACTTGCTTCGAAGTGGCTCGAGAAAAGGCTTCATGCTTCGAAAGTGTTGATTTCGATACAGGATCAACGCCTCCACAATCTTCAAGCGTTTCCAGGCTGGCATACCGCCGTCACGCTTGGACTGCAGGAACCGGATCACTTCATGAGCGGTGAACTTCCAGTTTTTTTGGTCCCGTTTTCCGTGGAACTTCGCTAATTTACGAAACCAAATATCCGCCCAATCTTGTCGGGTCGGCTTCTGAATCTCACTCTCGACACTCAGGTTCTTCGAAGTGTGATACATGCTGAACGCTCCGAATCAAAAGATGGAAAAGCGCGGGCTTTTAGGAACTTTGAAGTCTCTTATTCTTGAGCAACTGCGTCAACCAGACATCCCGCTACAGGGTTCTTCAGCCCTCCCCCGGTGCTGGCCAACCTCGCATTCCAGCTGTTTGAGCGTTAGCCGCGGTTGTTAGCGAGAGCAGCTTCGCGCAATCGATGCGGTTTAGTTCAGTTCGTTCGAAAATCTGATTGGGCCGTAGGGCTAATCAAAAGTTTTGCCTGCAAGCCGACGGCGCTAGCCGCGGGCCTGCATCTTTTTGGTTCAGCCCGGCGCTAATCTCCGTTCAACTTGCTACCCTGGGATAAGTTGGGTAACCGCACGGTAATAAGTAACAAAATAAGTCATATCCTCAGGCACCACCGGGGATAATAAAGAGTTCTGCTTTCAATCGAGACTCATCGCAATATGAAACTTGATCTGTCCAAAGACAAAGAGAAGATACGGCGATATATCCTCAAACGGATCAAGAACTATCGTTCCTATGTCAATGATGGGCCTGGCGAAAATCAAATTCACCGCTCAAAACGTTTTACACTATCGTTGTGTTCCTCTTTGCCGTTGCATCGACACCGGCCGTATATATTGTCGCGAGAGCATGTGCTCGACAAATTGCAGGACAACAAAAGGATGGACCGAATCGGCTTGAGCTAAGTATGACCGATTTCCGCGGATTGGCTTCGCCAATATTAATCCGCTACAATCCTGCTTTAAGCTGATTGGTCGGCTCGATCATCCGCAACATTAGGCAGTAGAGAGGTCGGAATGAAAAAAAACTATCGACGGGCGAAAGAGATTCTCGTTATCGCTGTGCTCACCATGACCGGGTTTGTGGGATGTGTCAATTCATCGAATAGTAATACGAAGTCGGCAGTACGGGACACGATGGCTCAATCGCAGCCGGAATCAGCCAATGACTCAACCCCGGCATCCGCTGCGACTCCGGACATATCCCTGACTGACGCCGCCGTCGCGGGAGATGTTGAAGCTATCCGACAGCATATCGCGGCGGGCACGGACCTGAATGAACGAAATCCAGAAGGTGGCTCGACGGCCCTTATTGCTGCAGCGTCGTTCGGACAAAACGAAGCCGCAAGCTGCCTAATTCAAGCCGGCGCCGAGCTCGAATTAAAAAACAATGAAGGCTCCACTGCACTTCACACGGCTGCTTTTCTGTGCCGCAAGGAGATCGTCAAAGCACTTCTCGCTAAGGGCGCCGATCGAAACGCGCGGAATAACTCCGGTTTAACAGCCCTTGATTCTGTGGCTGGGCCTTTTGACGACGTAAAGCCAATTTATGACCTCATACAGGGCATTCTCGGTCCTTACGGCTTGGAACTGGATTACGAGTCCATCAAAGAAACGCGCCCAATGATCGCCAAAATTCTACGCGCAGAATAGCGAAGACTGCCCAACTATCCGTTGCACACGTAGCCGCGGTCTGGCGGTTTGTTCTTATAAATGTCGTTTGCAGCGACCCGATGAACGCCGGCTTTATGCCACTGCTGCGGATTCCGACTCCTGCATTTGTACTCAGCAATTCGATGACACAAAAGCCCGTTAACCCATACCACTCCCCACATAGCGCTCCAAACGCTGGGCATTCATCGTCCGTCTTTTGGGTTCTGACGACCATTTCCATCTTGACTGGCGCGGTGTTGCTTGTGCTTGTTGCAGTTATTGGACCATTTGCCTGGATTCTCCGAGACGGGATGGGTCCAGATGCGACTAATAGCACATGGCTACAAGCGTTGACTAAAATGTTGTGGACATTTTACTGGGGCCCTTCGAGTATTTTAGCCGCGATAGTATGTTGGGGATCTTCGATTCTTCGACGTCGCCTGCGTTACTCTGCGAACAACTTTGACGTCGAACTTAAGGAATGAGCAAGATGATCTGGTTCTTCGTCATCACAAGCGTTGTCTTTGCCTTGGTCGGTATTTTAATGTTGATAACGCCGCAGCAGATGCTGTTTCTAATGTCCGACGCTGAGAATCAACGTTTAATGGAAGGACGCTACCACCCGTTGATCTCGCGCATTGGCGGAGTTCTGATTGTCTTTGTATGCGTGCCCCTGAATCTCATTATCGGTCTACTCTTCGCCGGTTTTCTGACGACATAATGAGGGCACAGGTGTCTGCGAGTAAAAGCTTAACGGCCACGAAGTTCGTTGAAGACGTTGCTTATGATCCCCAGTAGTTACTTGATTTGAACTAGTAGTGAACCCATTCTAAACTATAAATTGCACCTGTATTAGCTTTTCACCTGCTCCACACATTTACTCCGCTTATCCGCTAACCGGTGAACTCGGTCGTCATGATAAAGAACATGAAAAGAATTTTGATCGCAGTTTTTTTGCTGTGGGGCGTTTACCATTCTGATCTCCAGGCTCAGGCCGTTGAAGCTTCCATCCCGGTTGAAATCCTACCGTTTGGCGTCAATGGCAAGCGGAATATGCTCTATGACGCCCGTCAGCGCCCCCAATCGGTTTTGTTGCACGGTCGCGTGTATATCGTTTACAACGGCGATGCCACGCCGACAAAAAACAAGAAGGGTAATGCCTACCCGATGCTGATCACCTATGATCCCCAAGCACGCATGTTCACCGAGCCAGTGCGAATTGGCCCGAAAAGTAGCGACCACCACTTCAGTCCGATCATCTGGGCCAACGAATCGGATTACCTCCACGTGCTTCATGGCTGTCACAGAACTCCCGGCACACATCTCATTTCGGCGGAACCTGTCGTCGGGGGAACATCCAAGCTCAGATGGAAAGAAGCACCCAGAATCGCGCCAAAGCTGTCTTACCAGACGGTCTTTCGCGTCTACGACGAGAAGGAAGTGATCGCTTACCGCACCGATGGTCACACTAGCTCATGGACCTACCGGATCAGCGACGACAATGGCAAAACCTGGGTTGGGCCAGAGCAGGATGTGACGGACCTCGACATCAAGGGCCGAACCGACTGGTCATCCTATCGAACTGTGCTGCCGAGTAGGGATGGCAGGTATCTCCACATGGTCTACATGGACTACGACGATAACAAAACACAACCAAATCCGGATCGGTTCTTCAATTCGCGTTACGACAAGCGAGTTAGCAATGAGTGGAAGTACAACCTTCACTATGTGAAGATTGATCTGGCAACCCACAACGTCACCAATGCTGACGGTGAGGTACTCCAGACGCCAATCGACATCGATTATTCTAGGAAAGAATGTCTCATTTGGGACACGGAATGGCGAGGCGCGGGGATCCCGCCTGTAATTGCTTTGGATACGGGAGGCGACCCGACTTTTCTTCATATTCTTTCCGAAGGCGACCTTAAGACGCATGGCTACTACTATGTCCGCCGTGAAAACGGCGAGTGGTTGCAAACAAGAATCCACCCTTCAAATCACAACTGGAACGGTGGCTACTTGGTTCATGGCGCCGATGGAGTCATTCACGCTTACCTGATCACTGGAGAAGGGTACCTAGAGGGCGGCTACATGGATGGCCGTGGTGGCGGAAGTGTTGAGGAGTGGTATTCCAAAGACAATGGAAGGACCTGGAATAAGAGCCGCGACCTGACACCGGATCGAAAACAATATCCCAGCTGGCGTTTCAATCACGTTCAACCAGTCGTTCATCCTGATGGAACACTTGTAAAGGGCATGCTCCTCTTTTATGGATGGCAAGAGGACGACAACCCTACTGCAACGGCTTTCCTGCTCGACGAGAAACCATAACAAGGTATTCTCCCGGAGCGGTGGGCCACGTCGGTTTTTCAATTCAAAGTCGTTCGGTGCCGCCTAGTGAACTTGGTCATTAGCACGCTTGACTTTTCAAATTGAAAGTTGCATGAACGCCTCAAACAAACTCAGTTTCACGTTTGCGATGGCACTAAATTTCGCGATCGCGTCGGTTTGTCTCGCCGCGCAAAGCGATCAAGCTGAGCTGAAAAGGCTTCGCTATGAGTTGAATCAACTTGAAACGCAGGTTCACGCTCTCGAAACTCAAGACACTCAAATAAAGAACAAAATACAGGAATTGATCGACGAATCTGCCGGAACGGGCGTTGTTTATTTCTCTATGGTGTAGTTTGTGCGTTGTGGGCTCAAAACACCCGGCGAAACCCTTGGCTCTGGTTTTTGCTCGGCGTGTTCTTCAGTATCGTTACCGTCTTAGTCCTGCTTTCCAAAAACTCGCACGGCATACGCTATAGAAAAGCGCCGCCAAATTTTTGAAGCTGCAGTATCAGGACAAATGACAACCTAACCACACATTTCGTGACAACAATGCGTTGCCCTCGGGCTTTGCGGGTTTTTCGCTTGCAAGTCGTTCGCTGCGTCCCGGTAATCGTTGACGTTATTAGAGTGGCCCCATCAAATGAATCGAGCTCGATCTTCGCTGCGAAACATGCTGCTTGCGACCGTCTTCTTAGCATATTTCCCCCTGGCGAATCTTTTCGACGCTTGGGTGCCTACTACATACGATGGGTACTATGTGAATTCGATTCTTGCTCATCACATCAAAAATGGTGACTCAATTAACACGATAGTATCTCACTTTTCGTCGTATAGATTGCTGGATGAAAATGACAATCATGATATGAAGAATGTCACCGACATCTGGACGTCAAATCGTTGGAGGATTGAGAAAGATGATCGACTCTACTACTTTGGAACTTGGGGCGGGGCCGAGACATATCTACAGTTTCGCGATGATCGATTGATCAACCTTTCTAACAAAGCCTACCGCGACGAGATTGGAATCGCTAAAAAGAACTCATATCCGTTTCCAACTTGGGTCGTTCGATTCGGTTTTCAGGCCCTCTATTGCCTACTTGTTTCTGCTGGGAAGATTGCAATTCTTGTCGTCCAGAACTTCAAACGGAACGTCGACAGCTTAGGGCAAGTAAGAGAAAATGAAATCTTCAACCACAATCATCTTGCTAGACGCAATGCGTGACAGCGTCTCGTCGTACCGACGGATGATCGACGCGACCATAAGACAGCTCACTGCATCTGAATAATTTGCCCCTGCCGCGCATCAAATCTGTTGCAGTCATTTTGCGTCATCTCGAAGGCAAACTGTAGAGCCGATGGACCGACTTCATGATAAAATGACGGCTATAAACCAGAGCGTGATACGGAATTTCTGGATTGGGATGGCGATTGCAACTCGCTGATTCAACACTTTTACTCCGGCTAGGGCGCACTTGCGAATGGATCTAGCGTCTCGGCAAGCAGGTAGTGGGGATTCCACTCAGCCCCTGCAGACGCGTTTGACTAGGAGACATTTGATGCAGCTCTCTTGCTCTTTGCCGAGTGTGATCCCTCCGGGGCTCTCGCCAGGGAACCACTGCTTTACAAGTGCAGTCGAGTGCTTTTCACTTACGAAATGGACTACGCTAAATCGGGATGGTGAACGATATCGGACTGGCAGTTTATTGCTGTTTTTCGTTCGGACATGAAAGAACTTCCCTGGTCCTGGCAGGCCGACCCTCCGCAAGGAGAGGTTGAACAAGAGTGGGCGTAGCTTAGAGAAGAGAATCGACGACCAGATCTTGCAGGGGCAGAGGGTGCTGTTTGAAAAAGACTCAGAAAAACAATCGCTATTTGAACTTCTAATAAAACGTGGTTAACATCGCTGAGATACCCTTTGGGGCCCCTGTTTTGCCACGCTTGGACAAGCGGCAAGGGGGGTAAATTTTGCACTTCGCGAATTCCGACCCACCTGATAAAAATAGGAACCCCATAGATTTTGTCCCCAGCGAGATTTTAGCCAGCATGCCGACACGTCGACGAGCCCGTGAGATCGTTCTTCAGCTACTTTACGAAGACGATTTGAACCCCGAACAAGATACCGCGGTCGCAAAGCAGTTCCTCGCCGATCGGCTGCACAATAACCAAGTTCTCATCGCCTTCGCACGCGAACTTTGGGAAAGCGTGATTAAGAATCGCTGGGAAATCGATAATGCGCTTTCTGCCAAAGCACAAAATTGGTCATTGCGTCGGATGGCTGCGATCGACCGCAACGTCCTGCGTCTCGGTGCGTTCGAAATTCTCCACACCGATACGCCTGGTCGTGTCGTGATCAATGAAGCTGTCGAGCTGGCAAAACGCTATGGCAACCGGCAGTCTGGGCAGTTCGTCAATGGGATCCTCGACCGCATCCTGCATGATGACGATTCGCCTGTGGAGGGCGAGTCAGAGGAGGAAGCGGCTCAATTGCCTGCTTCGGTTACTGAGTCAGATGGCGACTCAGGAAATTCCCTGAGTTCAGACGAGACTGTTGGACAAGCTGGAACCACCTAGGCTCGCCATTGGACAGCTACGGCAAGGATGTTGGCATGGCGGAAACGGAAACTGATCCACCAGAACCGGATGCAATGGCGAGCGAGTCTGCGCCGGAATCAGACGACGCCTCAAAGGAGCGGGAGGGTGCCGATCAGCTAGAAGAGGACCTCGACCTATTCTCACAGTTGCATGCTGCAGAGGATAGTGAAGGTTCGGACCTCGGTGAGGGACTCTCGCTCGAAGAGCTTAGTCAGTCCTACGCAAGTGTCGTTGCTCAAGACGCCGAAGCTCAAGAAGAGCAGGAGCTAAATCCCCTCGAGGACCAGCAGCAGGAGCCCGCCGCAGCGGCAGCCGATGCC
>PKCQ01000239.1 GCA_002862265.1 Planctomycetaceae bacterium
AGCAGGATGCTTATCCCAAGCCTAAACTGACATGCTCCTAGTGAGTTTTCAAACACTCCATCATTCTCTGGTGGAGTACTTCACTCCCAGAGACCAAGAACCTGGGATCCCACAGGTCGAATGGCGAACCATCAACTTGGGTCAATACTGCACCTGCGTTGCGAGCAATTAAAGCGCCAGCCGCTACGTCCCACGTCTTAATGACGCTTGCCCAATAGGCGTCGAGGCAGCCCTCTGCAACGTAGCACATGTTCATAGCAGCGGATCCCAAACGTCGCAAAGACTGAGTTGCTTCTAGCACACACAGAAACTGGTCCACTTCAGGATGGTTTCTCGTCACCTTGGGGCGAAGACTGCAGCAGACCATTGCCTTGGAGATTTCCTCGCAGCCACTGCAAACGATCGACTTGCCATTCTTCGTGACTTGTCCATCTGCCGTTGCACAGTACAAAGCATCGGCAAGCGGGTCGTAGACGACTCCCACCGTGGGTTCGTTGTTTTCAAGCAATGCAATCGAGACGGAGAAACCTGGGAGTCCGTGAGCAAAGTTCGCGGTTCCGTCCAATGGATCTACGACCCACATCGGCTTGCCAGAAGCTTTTGCAGCTTCCCGGTCGCTTTCAGCCGATTCTTCACCCAAGAAAACGTGCTGAGGAAAACGAGAAGTTAGCAGTTGTTCGATCGCAGCTTGTGAAGCGAAGTCGGCGTCGGTCACAAGATCGGCTGGGCCTTTTTCTCTGACGGCGGCTTTGCCAAGCTGCTCACGCAGAATCTTTCCGCCGAGTTTCGCTGCCTCGACTGCTGCTTCTAAAGTGGATTGCACTGCTGGAACCTGTGAAAGTTGGGGGCAAACTGATCAAGAAATTCTATTCGTAGATTGGGAAGAATGTTCCAAAGGCCTGTTCGCAGAACACACCGGGATCATTGAATCGCCGGCTAGCGTCCATATCGGAAATGGCTCTCATTTCTTCTTCTGTTAGTTCGAAGTCAAACACAGACAAGTTCTCAGCCAATCGTTCTTTGCGGCTGGTCTTCGGAATGACAGCTGTCCCCCGCTGGACGCCCCATCGTAATAGGACCTGGGCGGGCGTGCGCCCGTGTTTAGATGCAATTTCACTGACCGTCTGATTGCCGAGCAGCGAGTCCCCTTCGGTGGCCATGCCGAGTTCGACATAAGAATTGGAGCCGAGCGGAGAAAAAGCCGTGTAAGCAATGTTGTGTTCTTGGCAGAATCGCAGCAGCTTAGCTTGCTTCAACTGCGGATGGGATTCGACTTGGAGCAAATCTGGCGGGACTTTCGCATAGCTCAGAAGGTCGCGCAATAAGGAAGTGCCGAAGTTGCAGACTCCGATATGCTTCGCCTTGCCTTCTACATGCAGAGCTTCCATCGCCTGCCACGTTTCGGCTATCGGGACTACATCTGCCTCTAGGCAGGGACTCTCCGCATCCGGATCGAAGATCCATCCCGGCGGATAACGCTCCTCAATCGGAACGTGTTTCAGCGCGATCGGAAAGTGCACCAGGTAGAGGTCCAGATAGTCGAGACCAAGGTCGGCGAGCGTTTTGCCTATTGCAGTTGGAACATGTTTAGCGCGATGAAAAGTGTTCCACAGTTTACTAGTGATCCACAACTCTTCGCGCGTGCAGAGCCCGTCCGCGATCGCTCGTGCAATGCCTTCACCGACTTCTCTTTCGTTGCCATAGTCACAAGCTGAATCCAAGTGCCGGTAGCCTTGCTTGATCGATTCGTAGACCATTTCGGCAGTTTGGGAATTTTCGATTTTCCAAAGACCAAGTCCGACGCTGGGCATTTGCGCCTGGCCTACCGTTATAGATTGGCAACTTTCCATCGGCTGTCATTCTCCAGTTCAGATTTCTTTCGTGTTTCATAATGTAATGGGTTTCACCAGAAATCCTTAAAAACAAGATCAAGAAGATTCCTCAGGTACGTTGAGCGTGAGGAACGGGATTCTCGCGAATCTCACTGCGGATAAGCTAAGCGATTTCTTTCAGCACTTCCCCAGCGGCCGCGATCGTCTTGTCAATCAACTCGGGCGTGTGAGTGGATGAGAAGAACAAAGCTTCATACTGGCTGCAAGGCATATATACTCCTCGATGCACTAGGCCCCAGAAGTAACGACCAAATAGTTCTTTGTCGCACTTGGAGGCCTGTTCCCAACTGTGAACAGGCTCGGCGTTAAAGAATAAAGTCATCATGCTGCCGACGCGCTGGATTTGATGCGGGATTTCCGCTGCCGAGGCGGCTTGGGCGAGACCTTCTGCCAGCCTCGCTCCTTGCTCTTCGAGGTAAGCATACGGCGACTCGTCGCGAAGCAATTTAAGTGTTGCCATTCCTGCTGCCGTTGCTAGAGGATTGCCGCTTAGTGTCCCGGCTTGAAACACTTTTCCAGCTGGAAGCACTTGGTCCATCAATTCTGCTTTGCCACCGTAGACTCCGAGTGGCAATCCGCCACCGACGATTTTGCCCATCGTCGTGAGGTCAGGCGTAACGCCGTAAACTTCCTGAGCGCCGCCGAGTGCAACGCGAAAGCCGCACATCACTTCATCGAAGATAAGCACAGCCCCGTGCTTGGTACACAGGTCACGCACGCCTTCCAAGAATCCAGGTTTCGGCGGAACACAGCCCATGTTACCTACTATTGGCTCTAAGATCACACAAGCCAGATCATCGCCGTGATCCCTGAACGCTTGCTGGATAGCGGCTAGCTCGTTGTGTTCCAGGATGATCGTGTCTTGACTCGTTCCCGGTGTCACGCCAGGAGAATCTGGTACACCAAGGTTGGCTGCGGAACTTCCGGCCGCGACCAACAAGCTATCTACATGGCCGTGGTAATTGCCAGAGAACTTAATCACCTTGTTGCGTCCGGTCGCGCCTCGTGCGAGACGAATCGCACTCATCGTTGCTTCGGTACCACTGTTGACCAAACGCAGCTTCTCGACGCTAGGAACGGAATCGACGATCAACTCAGCAAGTTCCGACTCGGCGCCCGTAGGAGCACCATAACTAGTACCTTTCTTGACTGCCGCTTCAATCGCTTCGATCACTTTGGGATGTGCGTGGCCAACGATCATTGGCCCCCAAGAACCAATGTAGTCAATGAGCTGATTCCCATCGATGTCGAATAAGTACGGGCCTTCTGCTCGCTCTATGAACAAGGGTTTACCACCGACGGCGCCGAATGCTCTCGCCGGGCTGTTGACTCCACCGGGCAAGAGTTTTTGAGCGCGTTCAAAAGCAGCTAGGGAATTAGATTGCTGAAAGGAGGTTGAGTCGGCCAAAATATCGCACGCAAAGCTAGAGGGATGGTAATGGTTGACTTTCCAGACACTTGCTACTCAGCTTTTATTTCTGGAATGTCCAACATGAACGGCACACCTAAATCATCCCCATTTCCTTGAAATCCGCTACCATCCACATCAAGAAAAAACGGATTTGTGATTGCGACAGGTGGTCGCTTCCCAGCATCCTTGCCCATCACAGTACCAAGTGTCAGTCCCTCGCCAATTGTGGCAATGACTATGTGAGTGTCTTCCTCGAACTTGGGAAGTACTTGTTGGAATTCGAAGCGTTTCGCTCCCTTGTCGAGAAACAGCTCGGGGTGACGCTTGCGAGTGAAGTTCCAGTCGTCGAGGGGGCGTCCGTTGGCGAAAACCTGAACTCGGTTGACATCAAACCAGTTCGGACACTGCACCCGAATCCAAAGTAGCTCTCGACCTGTCTGATCAAGGTCATCGCCAACTGTGAACGAAACAAGCCTGCTGCCAGAGGGTTGCCGAATCTCAGCCTCTAAGAACGGTCCCGTCGTCATCGTCATATGACCATGCTCTACAGAATGAAGCATTTCTTGAAGCTGGATTTCTGCAGGGTCGTCCGTAGAACACTGAATGTAATTGCGTAGCCAACCCGAGCCATGATAGTTGTAGTGTGCGTCGGTGTTGACGACGCCTGGGATACGATAGCCCAGGTTCATTAGTTGCATCCAGTAAAACGCTCGCTCGTCTCGTTTGTTGGGAGCTACGTTCGGCAACGGCGGAGTAAAGATGTTCTCGATTGGGTGAATTTCGATCGTATCCATCCAGCCCAACATGCCGCGGAAGCCGTCGTCGGGAGATCCGTTGATGTCTCGATCGCCAAGAATAGCTGGTATGTTCGGATGGTTGGTTTGAATGACTTTGGGGCTCGAGTTGTCCCAGAGAGCCAATCTTTCGATCTGCTTTACGGGATCTGAATCCGTTTGTGGGCCACCTCCGTCTTGCCGGTGCTCGTGCATCACGAGTGGAAAAGCATTTTGATGGTTGATCGGTAGCGGTCCGCCGGTGAGCTCCATTCCGGTGCAGGTCGCCATCCATTGGCTAGCCTTGAGCGCTCGCAAATCATCCGCGTAAGTATCGATGCGATTGTGTTCAGTGCAAGGAGCGAACTCAAGATGCTCCGCCAGCAAATTCATGACGCGTCCGCGCTGATGGGAGACGTTGTCGCCAGAAGGACTCGAATGTGAATGAAACTCTGCGGAGACCCAACCCGATGTATCTACCGTCCGTTTCAGTGTGCTGGAGATAGGTATGAGCTGACCTGGCTTGAGATCGAAGACTTGCACGTCTGCGTCGTACTCGGGACCTCGGCTTATGTAGACCTGATAGGAACCAGGATCGAGAGCCTGTTCGAAGGAACCGCTTGCCGTGTAGACGGCGTTCTTCACGGCGGCGATGGCAGAGGTCGGTCCAAAATCGGGATCAGCCCCGCCGTCTGCGGTGTAGAATTGAACCTTGGCGGGAATCGGAGTGCCAGTGACATCCACAACCTTGACACGTACTCGGCTTCCAGCCTTGAGACTCAAGTTCACAGCCGCTGGTTTGCCGGGGGCAATAACAAAGTTTTGTTCAAAGTCTTCGTGGCCTGTGGCTTTAACTTTGGCTGAATATTTCCCGGGCGGAAGGCTAGTTCGAATCCAACCCTCTTCGTTCGTCTGCGCGGTTCCGACTGACTCGCCGTCACGCAAGAACTCGACAGGAGCATGCGCGACAGGACCACTTGGCCCATTGCTGCGCACAAGGAATTGTAATTTTTCAACCGGAGTTTCTTTGGTCGCAAGCATGAGATTCTTTGCCCCCATGAGTGATTGGGAGCAGTAGACTCTGCCAGACCAGCTACTAGATTCGCCACTGGCAATATCGAGCTTTTTGTCGTTGATCGGCTGAATCAAGATCTTCCGGCCGCTGCCTGCCCGTTTTACTTCTCGATCATCGATCCGAAACAGAAGGCACTGGCCGAAATACTCGTCTTCGGCAAACAAAGCGCCCTCTGTCGCTCCTACTCGAAAGAGATCTCCGTCGCAGCGCAGCGCTTCGTAGATTGCGACTTGACTAATTTTCTCACCACCATTTTGAATCTCTACTGTGTAGCTCAGATACCGCTGCGTGTCGTCCAAGTTGTATCGCACCGTCGCTGAGGTATCGTCGCCGGCAAGCGAGATACCTTTAAACGCAATGGAAATGGAATCTGCGATCAGATCCGCTTGTGGGGCTTTGCTGATATCATTATTCCCATCTGTCGTAACCACGATGCTCTCTTCGTTTTCGAACAGATAACGTCCTGCGGTCGGATAGAAGCAACTGAGTTGATCGCTACTGTGAAAACGAGTGGTGTAGTCGATGAGCATGCCGCCCACACCCCGCACCGTCATGTTCGCTTTGCGGCCCGGAGTCGGGTGAGCGATGACAGCCACCACATGCTTATTTCGCAGCACCCAGTCGCCATAGATCGCATCCACTTCCTTACCCTTCGGAACCACTCGGTCGTAGTTTTTTGCCGTGATGCGAATAAGCTCGGTCGCTGAAGCCTGGGGGAGGATTGCAGAAAAGAGCAGGGTGGCGTAGCCAACCAGAACATATCTATGGCTGATAATTCGAAGCATGGAATTCGACCGAGGTAGGATGGCGAGAAGAGACAATTCGCGGAATCATCAACTTATCACAATCCCCTCGTAGTGGGATTCGTCAGAATTCCTCCTAGTTAGCGATTTATCAGAATTCCGCTAATCCACACGATTCGATGGAGGCCAGGCTTTTGCCGCTCTTGTCCTTCCAAACGCATCTGGTTTCCTCTGCGTCTTAGCTTCCAAGCACGCGGTCTTGTGAAGCAGCAGCCAGAACTAATACGAGCGCAAAGGCGAAAGACGAACTAAAAAGAGGGCAGAAGATGGCGGGTGCGTGTCGGAATCTGCGAGCGGCAAGTTCAGCGAACAGCCCCACCGCCGGTTAGCTGAGGTTCTCACTACGAGATCCGACATTCTAAGCTCGACATTGTGCCCCTCGGGCTGCGGGAGTTCTGGCGAATCCCACTAAGTCAAGCTTCGGGCTAGTCCGTGGCCGTGAGCCGAAGGGCAGAGTCTTTGAGAGCACGGAGGTCGAGTTTGCCACTGCCGAGAACAGGGATCTCATCGACTTGGAAGAAGCTAGATTCGCCCGGCAAGTAGATGTTCGGGAGTCCCGCCTGCGTCATCTTTTGCCGGAGTTCGTTAGAAGAGAAATCAATGTCGGTGTGAAGCACGATCAGCCGCTCTCCACGCTTCTCGTCGGGCACGGCGGTGACAGCGATGCGAAGCAAACCTTCGTCGTCGATGCCGACGATCTCTTCGAGGCATTCTTCGATCTGGATGTGGGGCACCATCTCACCGCCAATCTTCGAAAAGCGGTTGAGCCGTCCGGTGATTTCGATGAAACCGTCTTCGTCAATGCGCGCGACGTCACCAGTACGATACCACTCGTCATGCATGACTTTGGCGGTCAGCTCTTCTTGGTTCAGATAGCCTTGCATGACGTTTGGACCGCTAATCTCTAGCAATCCTTGCTCGCCAACGCCAAGTGTTTCATCCGACTCGGGTGACACAACTCGAGCGTGGACTTGGTGGACTGGTCGTCCAACTGTTCCTTCCCGTAGACCCCGCGAGTCAGCGCTTTCACGTGAAGGCGGCACATTTACGGATACTAGCGGACTGAGCTCGGTGGCACCGTAGCCTTCCACGGGCCGGACACCGAACTTGTTCTCAAATTCTTCGGCCAAAGCGATAGGCATCTTCTCCGCGCCGACAACTACAACATCTAAGTTCGAAAATTGCTCTTTGTCTACGCGGCGAATGTAGCTCCGTAGAAACGTTGGTGTCGCAAGGAGGACCGTAGCTCCATGTTCTTTGGCTAACTTGCCGATGGGCCGTGCCTCAAGTGGGTTGAAGTGATAGACGCCAGCGCAGGGCAGGGTCACCGCCGACCATAGAGTGACTGTGTAGCCGAAGGAATGGAAGAAAGGGAGTATCCCGAGAACAACGTCGTCTTCGTTCAGATGAATGCAGTGATCAATTGCGTCGACATTGGAAGCCACATTTCCATCACTTAGCACCACGCCTTTGGGTACGCCCGTCGAACCCGAAGTGAAAATGATCGTCAGTGGGTCTTGTGAGGTCTGGTGACTCAGCCCGAGCTTCTTGTGCAGGCTGTCGGCGGAAAAGAACTTGCCGCGGATAGCAGCGGAGAGTTTGTCGCCAATGGTGATCTGCTCTTTGACATCCTCTAGGAACACCATGGGGGCACCTGGATCGAGGCCGACTTTGTCGATGAACTTGCGGCTTGTAAGAACGTGCTTCAGACCGGCTGCTTGACTACACTGCTTGAGAACCTTCGAGTTCACCGTGTAGTTCAAGTTGACCGCAACGCGATCAGCCAGGGCAAGTGCAAAGTTGGTAGCGACGCCGGGAGCGGTCGGGGGGAGGAATACCCCGACATTCTTTTCGTCGGGATCTAAGATTTCCCTGAGAAGGTAACGCCGCAACGCGAGGGTGCGAATCAGCAGATCGCTGCCACTGAGTTTGACACCTGTCGAATCGGCGACTTTCATCCGCTTGCCCCGTTCCTTGAGCGTGCGCAGCAGCCTCAGTGTCAGCACTGGAGAGGATGGGGACTGATTCACGTTGTTATCCTATTCCTTGGATGCAGTGTGGAACCGAGTTACTTATCTGCCGACTCCGTTACCTTGAGATATTTGCCGAGTTCTTGCCGTACCTTCGGGAATAGCAGCAGCAAGCCAAGCATATTGGGGAAGACGAGAGCTAAAATCATTGCATCGGAGAAGTTGATTACCGAGTCGAGTGTAGCTCCAGCACCAATCACTACAAACACACAGAACAGAACTTTGTAGGAAAGGTCGGCACGTGTCGATTTACCAAACATGTACTTCCAGGACTGAAGACCGTAGTAGGACCATGAGATCATGGTCGAGAAAGCGAACAAAATGATCGCGATTGTGAGCACATAGCGGAATCCAGGAAGCACGCTATCGAAGGCAATCGACGTGAGGTCAACACCGCCAACTCGCTGCATCACCGCGTCACCAGCCTCGAGCTCGGCCCCTGCTCGCTCCATGTTCATCAGAACATTCTTATTCTCGACGTCTCCGTACTGGAATAAGCCATTTGAATTGAAGATCACTATGACAAGCGCCGTCATTGTGCAAATGATAACCGTATCAATAAATGGCTCCAGCAGGGCAACCACGCCTTCCGAAGCAGGGTATTTCGTTTTGACAGCGGAGTGGGCGATCGCAGCCGAACCAGCACCAGCTTCATTCGAAAAAGCGGCACGCTGGAATCCAACCATGATCACTCCCAGGACGCCACCAAATCCGGCAGCTGGCGAGAATGCACCTTGGACAATCTGAATAATGGCCGAGGGTATGAAGGTGATGTTCATCAGGATAATGATCAACGCCGCGACGACGTAAATGATCGCCATCAAAGGAACGATCTTTTCTGTGATCGTAGCGATTCGCTTGATACCACCGATAATCACGATGGCGACCAAGACTGCCATCACAAGGCCGCAGAGTGCCCCAGCGTAGCCGCTATCCCAACCAAGCAAGGTTTTGATTTGAGCAGCCGCTTGATTGGATTGATAGGCGTTCCCACCGCCAAGAGAGGCACCGACGCAAAGTGTAGCGAAGCAAATGCCAAGCAAAGAACCTAGCGGCCAGTTGCCGTGGTCTTTCACCCCGTCTCGAAGGTAGTACATCGGTCCGCCGTGAACGGTGCCTTTGCCATCCACTTCGCGGAACTTCACACCTAAGGTGCACTCCACAAACTTCGTGGACATCCCAAGCAAGCCGCAGACAATCATCCAAAATGTTGCTCCCGGCCCGCCAACTGCGATGGCGACGGCAACGCCCGAGATGTTTCCGAGGCCGACTGTTCCTGAGACGGCGGTTGCCAGAGCCTGGAAGTGAGAGACTTCTCCTTCTTCACTCTCATTGCGAGCAGTGTCTACGAGGTCACCGCCGACCACGTTTACGTCAGGTTTGACGTCTGTTGCTCCAGCCTTCTCTACATGATCGTACTTGCCACTGACAACTTTGATTGCAAATGGCAGCTTCCTCACATTGATGAATCCGAACACAACAGTGAAGAAGATTGCACCGAAAACCAGCAAAAGAAGCACGATTGGGATATTGCGAGGCTCGACGAATTTGGCGGTTTGCTCATCTGATAGCGACGCCATAATCTTGGCGTTGAACTCTTCAAGGATACCCGACTTTTGGAATCCATCTTCTTCGGCCGCGATGGCGGCATCACGCTCTGATATCAAGTCTTTGATAGTCTGAATCTGTTCATCGCTGAGACCGATTTTCACCGCCTCTTCCTCAGCAACAAGCTTTTCAATCGCTGGTCGCTGTGTGCCGACAGGGATGGATGTTAGAACGAAACCTCCCCAAGCGTCGGCGACCGGCTTAAACTGCCGATCAATCCAAATGTCGATGCCTTCCGGCGTTTCCTCAGTCGCTGGATCCTGCTTAGATTTCGACTCTACAGCGTCGTCCTGAGTTGCTTTCTCTTCTTCAGGTGTTTCATTTTCGGCCGTGTCCGCCTCGGCGGTGCCGGCGGGCTCTGTGGTCACAGCTCCTGGCGTCGAATCACCTTGCCATGCTTGAGCCGCAGGCGGAGCCAAAAGAAAGCCAACTGACAGCAACAGCAGGACGGAAAGCAGGCGATTCATAAACAGTCCTAGAACTCGGTAGTATATTCTCGTGCGGACGCGAAGTATGGAAAACGGACGAACCGCATGGAGACGATGAGTGAATCAAGTTATCCAAGGAGAGAGTGAGACGGAAGCGGAAAGTCTCGGCAGGCCAGTGGGAAGCAAACCCACACCCCTCAGTTTGCTTTACACTAACGCATTCACGCCAGCAATCCAAGACGATAATGCTGGCTTTCAGCTAAGCTGCCGCAATTCGAACCCAGAGCAGATTACTCCCCATCACTGATAGTTCCGAGACGATCCGATATGAATAGCCCTAGCTCTAATCTTTTATCGCCTAATGCTGGACCCGACCGTCGCCACATCCTAAAGAACTCTTTAGCTGGAGCTGCCGCTCTGGGTGCTTGGTCGATGGCAGAGGAGCTGATGGCTCAGCCAGCGGTGCAGTTCAAGCCAGAATTTCGTTACTGCTTAAACACCAGCACGATCAATGGCCGGAATGTGATGATTCGTGAGCAAATCAAAATTGCCTCGAAGGCAGGCTACGACTCTGTCGAGATCTGGCTGCGTGACGTTGGTCGTATGGTTGAAGCAGGCGGCAAGCTCAAGGACTTGGCGAGTGAGATTGCCGATTTGGGGCTGAAAGTCGATAGTGCTATCGCGTTCTCGAATTGGATTGTGGATGACGAACAGAAACGGAAGGTAGGTTTGGAGCAAGCCAAACGCGACATGGCGATTGTGGCTGAGCTTGGAGGCACTCATATCGCCGCGCCGCCGGCCGGGGCCACGCGGGAGCCAGGATTGGACCTGGACGCTGCGGCGGATCGGTATCGCGATCTATTAGAAGTGGGCAAAGCTGTCGGGGTAGTGCCGCAGGTTGAACTCTGGGGTTTTTCCAAAAACCTGTCGCGTCTCGAAGAGGTGCTGCATGTCGCAGCGGGCGCGGATCATCCAGATGCCTGTGTTCTGTTGGATGTATATCATCTCTACAAAGGCGGCTGCGAGTTCAACAACATGGAGCTAGTGCCAGGCCGCAAGATGCATTGCCTGCACATAAACGACTATCCCGCTGATCCGCCACGTGCGCAGATTGCCGACAAGGATCGGGTCTACCCTGGGGATGGCGTTGCACCTCTAAATCGTATTCTTCGCGCCTTGGCCGCAGGTGGCTTTAGCGGAACGCTGAGCCTTGAGTTGTTCAATCCCGAATACCACAAGCAGCCTGCACAGGAAGTTGCTGCAACTGGAATTCAAAAAATGAAGCGAGCCGTTGCAGTGGCGTTTGCTTAGACGGCTAACTGCGAATGGGATCGCTGTACCCCGGCGGGATTCGCTACGTAAATCGGGGGCAACAGGTTGGTGCAGCGGCTTGCCGCAAAAAAGAGCATGCCGCTCAAGAGGCGGCATGATTGAGCTTGTCTGCTGGCGCTAAAAGTCCAACGCTTAAGATGTTGAAGGCCTCGTCATAGGATTTGAGAGTCCGAGGCCTCTTGTATTCTTACGCGTTGAATTCATAGTCACAGCCGAGGGATGAAAGTGTGGTGCGGAAGAGCATATTCGATAGCTCTACCATCGAGCCAGCTCCCATCTTTCTAAGGGCCTTTTTCCGGTGCTTATCGATGGTTTGATAAGTTACGTCGAGATGCTTGGCGATGACTTTGGTTACCGTACCTTGAAGGCAGTTTTCGATCACTTCCTTCTCGCGTTCGGTCAGGCTCGCGATCCGCCTGCGGACTTCCATGGGCGATGGGTTTCCGTTGCGATCGCGTTCAAGAGCACGTTCAACTACATCTTCCAGGCGTTCACCATCAAACGACTTTGAGCAAAACTCACTAGCCCCGCAACGCATCGCATTTCGCACGTTGCCGCATGAAATGTCGTTCGAAATTGCGATCACGGGAATACCAATAGCCAAACGCCATAGGTGTTCAATGGCTTGCTTGGTTTCGTTGGGAGCAATATCAATGTCGTATACAACGCAGCTCGCTGTGTTTACGCTCAATTGGATGCGTATATCACGCAGTGATGCGAGTTCCACAACTGCAAAGCTTGCATTCGTTAGTTTGTGGGAGACGGTTGAATCTCTTGAAAGTACAAAAACTTTCGACTTTGGGGCAGCAGGAAATACGTGGGGCGGATTGGGTATTACTCCAGTTTGCGTCAAATTCGAAAACGTGGAGTGCGTGACGTAGGTACCAATCGACACGTGTTTCTCCTCCTAAAAGGGTGTTTACTATGTGTTGGCATACACGTGTATGACGCAACACCTCTGGCAATTTCGTATCGGTTTGCCAGTTTCACTGCCGCAAAGAATCCTCCGGTACATTGCTCGATTAGGGATTTCCCTCGAGGTTGTGTTGCACGCGGGTGTTGTTTGCGAGGGAATGCCCTTGCGCATAGCGGGAAACCGCTTTTGTTTTTTCTGTAATTG
>PKCQ01000238.1 GCA_002862265.1 Planctomycetaceae bacterium
TCTTCTTCTTGGGTTTTCCACCGTAGTAGGAACCTCCCGCATCTACCAAGAACTTACCGCGAAATGCTTCGCGGCCGAGCAACATCCGAAATCCCATCTCGTCCCGATTCGCCAAGGTCATGTCAACTTCCCAAGTCTGGCCCAACAAGCGAACTTGAGTGCGAATCACGGGCCTTCTTGAGGCTTCGCCACTAGAACTCCTCACCGACCTAAAGTCGGTCACTTTTGCCTCACATTGCATCGAGTGGCTCATGTTTCGCTGCCTCTGATGAACACTGAATCGGACTCGCTTTCCGCCCTCGACCTCGAAATGTTCGAGATCGAATGCATGCAACGAAGACGACCTAGCGCCGGTATCCACCTTTGCTTTCACTCGCGGTATTCCTAGGTCAGGCAGCGAAACCCACTCACGCCAACCAATAACTTCGAGTCTAGACGCTGGCTGCTCTTTCATTGATTCTTACCTCGTTGGCTAAATAGCCTAAACTCTACTTGCCTCGATTAGCAGAAAGCGGAGTGACATCTTGCATGAGCTGCCGCCGGACCTGCTGGATGAATGACTTTGCAATCGACTCGGCGGCTCGGAACTGAATCGATGAGTGATTGGCGGTGCCTTTAACTCTGAAGACGAGCGAGTGATTGCGGAGCAAGTCCGCGATCTCGAATAGCACCACTGAATCCGCCAGCAACTCTGCAGCTCCATATTGTATGCCGTTCTGCACAAGCTGATCGGCGAGGCCACCGCCTGTTTGTAGCAGTAGATCAAGATCAAAGTACGAGGTGCCTAGATCAGCCCTGCCAGCGCCGACGACGAAGAAAGCGTTGCTGCTAAGGAAAATGTCTTCGATTCGCACTTGATCGCCATTCAAACGTCCACTTACTTCTCCGCTGTTAATTGTCGTATCGAGCAACTCAACGCCAGGCACAAGTCGATTCAGCTGCTTTAGAACGGGGACGCTATTCGACTTGGCTCCGCTAAAGTCGCAGGCAAAAGTTCCGGTCAGCTTGTCGAGCTCAGCGATATCGGAAGAGCCCAGCTTCACTCGCGCGCCAAACTGCCCCTCGCCGGCAATGTGGTCAAAGCCAAGCGATTTATCTAGCTGGCGCAACGATCCATGGCTGATCTTGATTTCAGTGTCGAACCCAAGATGTCCAGCATTGTTCTTCATCTTGAAGTCGGCTGTTGCTCTTCCTTTGGCGATTCGCCCGTGAATGTTGTTCGCATCCAGACGCATAAGCCCGCCTGCCGAGTCAAACGAAGCCCGAACGTTACCGTCTAACTCTTGCACGGCCAGTCCGATCAAGACTCCTTCGCCGGAGTGAATCGTACTGGTGACGCTGATTTGACGATCAAAACGGACGTCGCCCGAGGCGGTGACTGCGCCGCCAAATACCTCTTGACCGGGCAAAAAGATAGCAAGCAAGCGTTGCATGTCGAAACGTTGCCACTGATAGTGCATCTTACCAACCGGAACCGATAGACCTTCCCTTTGAGAATCGAGAAACTGCCAGCTTCCGTCTGCGACGATGGTTCCACCCAAAACTCGGCCAGTGAGCTTGCGCAGAACAAGCTTGCCGGAATCAGCGTAACTGCCAACCAAAGTCGCCTTTTCAACAACTTCATTCTGGTCGACGCTCAGCTTTTTTAATCCTAGAGTAGTCTCCGCTTTGACAAGCTGATCGGGTGCAATAGTCAGATCCAGTTCCAAATCGCCTGTCCCACCAATTCGCGACGCCATCACTCGATTGCCGACCGTTGCAACCAAGCCGGAAAGCTGTAATCCTTCGACGGAACAGATCAATTCATGCTCAAAGCTTGGAATCCCCTGCTTTGCTCTAACATTCCCAGCAGCTTTGGCATGCGTTCGATAGAATCGCAGATTCGCGGGTCCACCGAGTAAGCGACCGTCTCCCTTCAAACTCAGGTCACCTCCGCGAAAGCTTCCTTTCATTCCGAAAGAGCCTAGCGTCTGACCCCGAAAACGAAAATTTTGAACGCCCAGTGCAACCCCGCCATTCCAGCCATCGATCCAGTTTGACTCGTTGGGCGACTTGCGCAGCCGCAACTCTGCAGCCGCTAATCCGCCTATGAACTTGGGAACACCCCAGTCGCTCAAGTCTCGTCCAAGCGAGAGGCCCTTTACACTCAAGTTAATTCGATGATCCGATTTACCATCCCTCGAAAACGAAGCGGCCCCAGCGACACTTCCAGACGCATCTTTCAGCTCAAAACGCATCAATCGAAGCTCGGCTTCCGAAGCCTGACCTCGGCAATTCACCAAGGTGATTGGTTCAGGCAAGTCCAAGTGCAGACGCGTGAGCTCCAAGTCTGCTTGTCGAAGCCAGTTGGCCTTCCCGCCTTGTATCCTGAACTGCCCATCCAGCAAGGCGGCGATCGGCGTCGCAGTTCTGCGAGCCGCATTCGGAGTAACGCTGAGACGAAAGCCTCGCGCGTCCACTGAAGCATTCAGATCCTGAACGAGACCTCCCACTTCAGCTAGGCTTGCGATAGTCAGTAAGGGCTCACAACGTAAGGAAGCTCTACCCCCAAGTGCTCGCCTCGAGTCCTCAATCTCACCATGAACGGACTCTGCATCAAAAGTCTTCGATAGCTTGAAGCGATAACTCCCGAGTGCAAATGAGGCTACACCTTCCGATGCAAACCCAAGATCGTGAAGTCGCAAGTCCCCGTCACAGGCCCATTTAAATGTTGCGCTAGCTTCGTCTTTATCCTGCGGTTGCGTTTGAATCTTTACCTTACCGCTTACCTGACCTGCGATTCCGACTTTTTGCACCGCAGCGAAACTAGCAATCCTTGACAGATTGCAATCCGCCAGCTCGAGTTGAACCATCTTCGGCACTGCGACCAATTCCGCGAGACTGTTCCATTGCGTTAAACATTGGACTTTAACGTCATCTCCAAAATTGAAATTTGCCGCTAACTCCGCACCCTTTTGAGGCTGGAAATCGAACTTCAACGAAGCAACTGGTTCACTTGCCTCGGATGCTCGCGCCTCGGCACGGATCTCCTGAATACCGAATTTCGAACCTTTTGCTCTGACACTTAGACCTAACCGCTGCAAAAATTTTAACTTCTCTGGCAAGGCAATCGACAATGCGGCAAGATCCAACACCTTCTCCGGCACTTTCAATTGAAAATCTTGTTCGCCAGTGAGCGTCCCGGAGCCCGCGAGCAGAACCCGCTGCCTCACCGGCATTCCACCCTGCGTCACACCGTCAAAATCCAGATAGGATTGTAGTAATTGCCAGCTTCCATCTTCAACATGGAGACTACCGTTCAGAGTCACTAAGTTTGTGAGCCCTAGTGGAAGCTGAGGAACTTGCAGCTGTGCGTCAACCTTCCATCCAGTAAGATCACTCAAGTCGCCGAGTGGCGCATCCGCGCGAAAGGACAAATGTCGTTTTGTCTCTCCGTCTGCGCTACTGCGAGCAGTCAGAAGCTGCGACCATCCAAATCGATTTGCCAGTTGCTGAAGATCCAGCAGCTCCGCAGTGCCAAGAACCTTCAGCTTATTGCTACTGCTTTCGTTGGCCGTCCCGAGAAGACGCAAGCGTGCAAAGGGCGACGCGCCGTTTTCTAGCTGCAAGTAACCGCTCAAGTTACTGAGATGCCAAGTGCCTTCGAAGTACCCGAAACGAATTTCAGCTTGCTCGACACGCAATCCTTGGATCATCAACTGTGGCGAACGAATTTCAGCTTCGACTCGGTAGTTACTGAGCTCGCTCCAAGTCGCACCACGCTGAACCCAGATCCAGGCATCCACTTTACCTTCAAGTTCCAGTGGCAGTTCGATGCGAAACCACTCTAGCCATTCAACGATGGTCTTGAGGTCAACACCTTCGGCTTCGTAGGAGTATGCACGCTCCCCAGGAAGTTCAGGCTTCTTCTGCACGCCAGCAGGCCAGCTTTCCGTCGGCTCTTGCGCGTACGCTTTGGGTGCCGCAAGTACGAGCCAAGCGGCAATGCTAGCGAAAGCTAGTCGTCGGAATCGAGTGAGAACCGAAGCCTGGGTTCGCATGGGAACTCTGCGGGTTTTGACGAATGAATGCTGTATTCGTCTTATCGTAGCTCTACGGGCCTCCGCGTGACGAAAACACCTGCGGTAACGATCCGATCGATCCTGCGAGTGACAAAATGTGCAATCTGAATGGAATGAACTGGTTTCGCTTGTGTTGCATCAGCTTACTTGCGTCATGCCTAAGTGGTTGCAGCAGTCTAGGACTGACGCTTTGGCCTTCGCAGTTTCCACTACTCAAAACGACTAAAGAGATCGCTGCGACCAGCCCGCGCACCAATGGGTTGCCCAACGAACTCGATAAGCGCGTCTTAGAGGAATACTTCCTGGAGCCTGGTGACCGTGTTCTGCTGGAACCCGTTTCTTTCGACTTCGATTTCGCTGCGTCGGGTGACCAAGAGGTGCAAGTTGACGGCTCGATCGATCTTGGCAAGTACGGTCGACTGAGAGTAGCGGGGCAAACAGTCGAGGGTGTCGAGGGACTGATTGACTCACGCATCGAAGCGGAAACTGGGACGAAGGAACATGTCAATGTTCGACTCCTCGAAGCCAACGCGTCTCAGATCTATGTCCTAGGACAGGTCGGCGCACCGGGAACTTATCCACTGCTGGGGCGTGAGCATGTTCTAGAAGCGATTCTTGAAGCAGGCGGTCTCACCTCAGAAGCATCTCCTTGCGATATCATCTTGGTGCGTCCAACACTCAACACCAAATGCCGAGTGGTTTTGCCCGTCTGTTACCGGCAGATCACACAACTTGGAGATGCCAGCACCAACTATCAGCTTCAACCCGGCGACCGCATCGTCGTCGGCACAAGAACACTTTGTGAAGAGCTTGCGGTATGGAAACAGACGTCCAGCTGCGAGTGCTGTTCCCAGAGTTGCGGCAGCGAGAAAACGCCTCAACGTGCAGACTATCGAAATCATCTGCTCCGCGCCCTTGCCGCTGCTCCTTTCCCTTGGAAGAGGTCTCAATCTCAACACGAGACGGAGCCCGAAAGCAGTGATGAAGAACAAGTCACCGTACCGTCGACAGCACCTCCGCAGAATCCAGGTAAATCTGCACCCGAACCAGCAAGCATTCAACCAACCCCCCCATCCGCTCAGCCCAACCTTCAGCCCGCAGATAACATCACGTTTGAAGAGCCAAGTCTCTATCTTCCACCGCTACGCGCCGCGGAACCTGCTCGTTCGGCACCCGAGCTAAACGACAAGTAATCTTCGGCAGCGAAACGCATGGCCAGAGCAGATTCCATCGGTCGGTTTCTTTCAGGGCCGATCTTATTTGCTCTGGAGCTAGTTCGCATATCAGCCGCATTGGTTTTCGCCACGATTATTCGCCGGAGAACCGTCACGCTGGCGATCGGCTGCATTCAACTTGTTTGAGCGCCAGTTTCTTGTGCATTAACATGGGCTGATGCGGTTCTGAAGTTATAATGTGAGCTAGCGTACAACGTCATTTACCCAGAGATATATCCACATGCGTCCTCGGTTCATTGCTGGCTTTATTGTGCTCTTTTGTCTCCTACCCAACCTCTGGCTTGGCGACAGGACTTCCGATGCAACCACCGCCCGATTAATCGCTTTGAACGTCTCCCAACAAACATCCACCACGAAAGAAGACAAGAAGCAAGTCGAAGAGAAGTTGGAGCATCACTTTCCGAAAACGGCTTCCGAATACGCCAAAATGGTGGAAAGCGAACTTGGCGTTCCGCCTCAAGTCGATCTCGGTACTGCTGTAGAGATCCCCATCTACGTAAATGGCATTCAGCGTTTCGGCAATCTTGGAATAGCCTGCGACAACCCGACTCGGCTCGGTAAGTCGACGTATTCCGGATGCGTGCTCCAGCGATACGAGGGTCGTGACGCAAAGAACAAACCAATGCCTGATGTCGTATGGGTCGCGTTCGGACGCAACTCGACAGACAATCCGAAACGGATCATCGGCTCTGTCCAGCTGATCGGGTACAACAGAAAAACTGGTGCAACAGCATTCTTCGAAAGCTCCGACCGTCTAAGCCCTTGGGTGACAATCGATGAGAAGACATTGCGGATGCGAGGAAAGATGCCGTGGATTGATGATCCTGGGGAGTTCAATCGAGCGTTTGAGCCTCCGGGAAACACACAGTGTGTCGAGTGCCATCAGGCTGACCCTTTCATCACAAACACTTTTATCACCGCCGCCAAGATTCCCGGAACCGACAAACCCGTGATTCCAATTCTTGATGCAGACGCCCCTTACTTCGTGATTGGTGGTGAGAATTGGGATATGCGGACGCTGCATATCCAGGGCAACGCCTGCTTCGATTGCCACCGACTTGGCCAAAACACTCTGAAGTTATTTCAGAGTGCGGGCTGGAACCCCAACGACCATATGCCGCCCCATGATCCTGGCAGCATGTCCAAGGATCTTGAACAAGTGCTTGAAGTACTTGCCAGTGGACCTGAGAAAGTCGCTGGAGCGGATTGGGTCATTCCGCCAATCGGAGAAGGCAAGAATAAGGTCGTAGGCGACAACTATCTGTATAAAGCGAGCTTCAACCGTCCTCGAAAAAGCGAGAAGGAGTCCGGGAGCAAGTTCGCAAGCGACAACGGCGAGAATAAAGAGTTTCCCAAGAGGTTTGTAACTCCCTCTAAGACTGAAGCGACTGAGATCCAGGCGCTACTAAAACGATTGAAAGACACCGATACTCGCAAAGTATTTGAAGAATGGTTCAGAGCCAATGGGGCCGATCCCGAGGCGCTCGAAAAACTCCGTAGCAGGGTGGGCGGCGAGCAATGGTAGTGGACGAGGTTACGAGTCCGGTGGAAGGGCCCCCACGCTGGGCAGCGCCTTTGGCGGGAGATAACCGCAAAAGTTAAATACGCGGAAAGAAGACTACGTGAGGCATAGCGAGGATAGATGTGTTGGGATCGAGGCCCAAAGCTGTACCGTGCACATGAAGCTCTATGGAATCTGTAACTTTATCAACTCCCGCCTGACGAAGACTAGCTCTGTTGTCCCTACGCTACTATGGAGTATCAAGGGAGTCAGATCTGAATGCAAACTGAACTGCTCAAGCCGACAGATCGAGGCTTGTACTGCCCAGCCGGGAACTTTTACGTCGACGCTTGGAAATCTGTCGACCAAAACATTGTGACCCATGCCCACGCGGACCACGCACGTAGGGGCTCCAAGTCCTATTTGGCGGCCAAAGAGGGCGAGCAAGTATTACGAACGCGACTTGGCTCGGACGCCCAGATTGAGTTCCGAAGATATGGAGAGCCAGTCTCGGTCAACGGCGTCAAGGTGACGTTATATCCTGCCGGGCACATTCTTGGCTCTGCGCAAATCCGAATCGAGAAGGATGGCTACGTTGTCGTCTTATCAGGCGACTACAAGCGTGAGGCGGATTCAACTTGCACGGCCTACGAGAGTATTCGTTGTCACACTTTCGTAACGGAGTCCACCTTTGGCCTTCCCATCTACCGTTGGCCAAATCCCGAGAAGGTTTTCGAGCAGATCAACGCTTGGTGGCGATCCAACCAAGAAGTGGGTAAAGCCAGCCTCGTGCTGGCTTACTCTCTCGGTAAGGCTCAGCGAGTGCTGGAGGGAATCGATTCCTCAATTGGTCCAATCTACACGCACGGCGCGGTGGAAAAGCTGAATGAATCATACCGCGATTCGGGTATCAGCCTACCATCAACAACTTACGTCGGTGAAGTAGACGCAAAGCAAACAGATTGGACCAAAGCACTCATAATTGCACCGCCATCGGTGATGGGCGGATCATGGATACGTCGATTTGGCAAACTCAGCTCAGCCCTGGCCTCGGGATGGATGCAAATTCGTGGAACGCGACGCAGACGCGGTCTAGATTCTGGCTTCATTGTCTCTGATCATGTCGATTGGCAAGGTTTGATACGATCAATCGAAGAAACAGAAGCGCAATCTGTTTGGGTGACGCATGGCTATGCAGACGTCGTTGCCCGTTCTTTGGTTGAGAAAGGAATCGACGCACGCACCATCGAAACGGAATTCCAAGGAGAGTTACTCGAACAGCCGTCGGAAGCCTCGCAAACGCAAGATGCCACCGATGGATGACTTCACAAAGCTTTTCTGGGAGCTAGATGGAACGACCAAAACGAGCGAGAAGACCGCGGCACTGGAGAACTACCTTAAGAACGCTGAGGCTGCGGATGCAGCGTGGGCAGTTTTCTTTCTAACCGGCCAACGGATTCGACGACTGGTTGGAACCAAGCTACTGCGAGATTGGGCAACCCAAAAGGCACAGATTTCCGACTGGCTTTTCGAAGAATGCTACGATCGAGTTGGCGACTTAGCAGAAACCATTTCATTGCTTGTGCCTAGCGCTGAACTAGCCGATCGAACTCCGCTACATAGCCTCATTCAGGACAAACTGCTTCCACTTCGCGAACTCACCGCAGAAGAGCAAAGGAGCAGGGTGCTCGAACTTTGGGAGCACATGAGCCAGCCTCAGATTTTTGTCCTAGGCAAATTGATGACTGGTGCCTTCCGTGTAGGAGTATCCAAACAACTGGTGATTCGAGCCTTGTCAGCTTACTCAGGCGTCGAAAGCACAACGCTGGCCCATCGACTTTCGGGTACTTGGGAACCGAACGCCGAGTCCTTTGAACAACTAGTCGACCCTGAGTCCTCGGAAGCTCCAACCAGCAAGCCTTATCCCTTCTTCCTCGCCAATCCGCTCAAGGATGGCCCCGATAAGGAACTGAAAGAACCTGAAAACTGGTGTGCCGAATGGAAATGGGATGGGATTCGTGCTCAAGTCATAAGAAGAGCCGACGAAACATATATCTGGTCGCGAGGCGAAGAGCTGTTAACCGAACAGTTTCCAGAAATCGCCGACTGCGCCTCACAGCTACCCAACGGGACGGTAATCGACGGTGAGGTTGTGGGTTGGTGTCAGGGAGAGTCTCGCCCTCTCCCTTTTAGCCAACTTCAAAGACGCTTGGGTCGTAAACGATTAGGCAAAAAACTTCTCACAGAAGTACCCGTCGCGCTACTGGCATTCGACCTGCTCGAAAAAGATGGAACGGATTGTCGCGAGCACTCTCTGGAGCAACGCCAAGCAGATCTAGCAAAAATCTTGATTGGCCTGTCCACCGAAAGGCAGGAAGGCCAATCGCTCTTCCCGAATACAGAACCCGATTCTCAGGAACCTGCCATTCGAGTTGCCCCACCAGTGAGTGACAGTCCAATCATGACGTGGGAAGCAATGGCTAGTTGCCGCGCGAGGGCAAAGGAACTTCGTGCCGAGGGTCTCATGTTAAAGCGAGCCGGTTCGATCTATCAAGTTGGCCGTCCCGCCGGACTTTGGTGGAAATGGAAAGTCGACCCTTTCACCATCGATGCCGTACTCGTCTACGCGCAACGAGGCCACGGAAGGCGGGCGAGCCTGTACACCGACTACACGTTTGCCGTCTGGAAGGAAAATGAACTCGTACCGTTTGCGAAGGCCTACTCTGGACTCTCCGACGCAGAGTTTCGCAAAGTAGATGCCTTCGTTCGCAAGAACACCAAAGAGAAGTTTGGGCCAATACGAAGTGTCACCCCCCAACTCGTCTTTGAATTGGCGTTTGAAAACATTCAGCCCTCCAGCCGGCACAAGTCGGGTATTGCAGTCCGATTTCCGCGAATCAGCCGATGGCGTCATGACAAAAGCGTTGGGGAAGCAGATCGCTTGGAAACCATATTGGCACTGGCTTCCGATGAATAAAAGCTTCTCTCAGAACTGCCAACCAGTTAACGGTATACGGTGGGTTAGCGATTGGATGAAGTCCAAGGATCGCAAGCCTTTCCCATTCCAACGTGCCGTTTGGAAGTCCCTTGCCGAGGGCAACAGTGGAATCCTACATAGCCCGACGGGAACAGGAAAAACATTGGCGGTCTGGCTGGGAGCCATTGCTGACTGGAGGCAGCGAATAAAAGCGTTTTCGTTGGAATCGAAAACCGAAAAACGGAGGTCTTCCAAGCGAATCACTCGAGGCTCCTACGACCCTATCCAAGTCGTCTGGGTAACGCCGTTACGTGCGCTGGCAGCAGACACCTTGCTCGCCTTGCGTGAACCAGCTGAGGATCTCCACCTCCCCTGGAACATCGAACTGCGAACGAGTGACACAAGCAGCGCGTTAAAGTCCAAACAGAACGAGCGTCTTCCCAGCTGCCTCGTCACCACTCCTGAAAGCCTCTCGTTGCTGCTTTCCTATCCGAAAACGCAAGCACAGTTTTCGCACCTGAATCTGATCGTCCTCGACGAGTGGCATGAGTTGATGAGCTCTAAACGTGGCGTACAAATGGAACTCTGCCTCGCGAGATTACGCAGCCTCAGTTCGCAAGTTCGCACCTGGGCCATCTCGGCGACCATCGGAAATGTCCAACAAGCAATGGAGACCGCGATCGGTCCGCGCGCTCACGACCTGCAAAAAGCAACCGTTATCAAAGCTCCGGCTCGGCGACGACTTTCGATGAAGAGCTTAGTGCCGGAAAAGATCGAGCTTTATCCCTGGGCCGGTCACATGGGACTCAAGTCGCTGCCGCAAGTGATCGAAGCCCTCGAATCGGCAGGAAGCTCGCTCGTCTTCACGAACACTCGCTCGCAGGCAGAGCGCTGGTACTCAGCGATCCTGCATGCCAAGCCGATGTGGGCTGGGCAAATAGGGCTCCACCATGGTTCGCTCGATCGAAAAGCTCGAAAGTGGGTCGAGCGAGAACTGGACGCAGGAAACTTACGTTGCGTCGTTTGCACTTCGACTTTGGATCTAGGTGTCGATTTTTTTCCAGTGGAACAAGTGCTGCAAGTTGGCAGCCCTAAGGGGATCGCAAGGTTGATGCAACGTGCTGGCCGTAGTGGACACTATCCTGGCGGTAAGAGTCAGCTGATCTTCGCCCCAACACATGCCTTGGAACTGGTTGAACTGGCCGCTGCGAAAGAGGCTCTGGCGAATAATCGCATCGAGGCTCGGATCCCGAGACAGAACTGCCTTGACGTACTGGCTCAACATTTAGTTACCGTGGCTGCAGGTCGCCCCTTTGTGCCCGATGAAATGCTAAAAGAAGTCCGAGCGACCAATGCCTTCCAAGAACTGAGGGCCACCGAATGGCTCTGGGTGCTTGATTTTGTACAGCGTGGTGGCGAGAGCTTACAAGCCTACCCGGACTTCTGCCGCCTGGTTGAAGAAGACGGTCAACTAAGAGTCGCGGACTCAAAGATCGCGAAAAGGCATCGCTATTCGATTGGCACCATCTCCAGTGACCGAGAGATGCTGGTCAAGTTTTTGACCGGCGGGAGGCTCGGAACGATTGAAGAACGATTTATCTCCAAGCTAAAACCCGGTGACAACTTCATGTTCGCAGGCCGGACGCTCAAATTAGTCACCGTGCGTGACATGACAGCATGGGTGCGTCGAGCCAAAGGTAGGGTTGCGGCGCTCCCAAGATGGATGGGCGGGCATCTACCGCTGTCGAACGAATTGGCTGAAGCAGTGCGAGACAAACTCAGTGAAGCCAATCGCGGCGAGTTCGTTGGGCGTGAAATGAAAGCTGTTCGTCCTTTGCTAAAATTGCAAGGCGAATGGTCAGCGATCCCAACCGATGAAACGCTCGTCATTGAGAAGGTGAAGACGCGCGAAGGTCATCATCTGTTCATTTATCCGTTCGAAGGACGACTGGTTCACGAAGGCCTTGCAGCGATCCTTGCTTGGCGGATGAGTCAACTCCAGCCTATCACGTTTGCATCCACGGTGAATGACTACGGCATCGAGCTGCTCTCTCCAACTGAACCGCCACTTGAGCGAGCATTGGAATCTGGCTTCTTTTCACCAGAGAGTCTGAGCAACCAGATCGAGAGGAGCATGAACGCCACCGAGCTGGATCGACGACAGTTCCGTGATATTGCACGCGTCGCAGGACTTGTATTCGGCGGCTTGCCAGGACAAGGTAAATCATCCAAGCAACTCCAAGCATCGAGCGACATGTTCTTTGACGTCTTCAGGCAGTACGATCCAGAAAACTTGCTACTCAAACAAGCTCGTCGCGAGGTCTTGGAGTTGCAACTTGAATATGGACGACTGTCTCAAGCGATGCAGCGGCTCGCAGGAAGTCATATCTCCTTACAGCATCCGCCTAGGCCAACGCCCATGGCATTTCCGCTGTTGGTAGATCGTCTGCGCATTCGACTGTCTAGCGAAAAGCTCGAGGATCGCGTCGCAAGAATGACTCAACAACTCCTGCGGCACGCCGAAAAGAACGCGACTAGAACAACAGCTTCATCGTCATGACAATCGCTTTGCAAAACCATATCGAAAAGGATTTCGGCGGAGAAAGCTTACTGCTACGCGGCGATGGATCGATTCACTTGCCAGAACACCACGCACTTTTGGTGGCCGATCTTCATCTCGG
>PKCQ01000050.1 GCA_002862265.1 Planctomycetaceae bacterium
ATGCCCTGGGGAGTCCCAATGGCACGCTTCGAGATCTGACCTGTCAGCAGCTACTGTGGCGTGAGCCAAAAGGTCTCCGACAGATGGTTTTACATTTTCTTGAGTCTGGAGATGCAGCGGTGCGACTGCAGACTTTCTGCTTGCTTCGCGCCGCTGGTATCGAAACCAAGGCGGATTGGCAAAGGATTCTCCACGATGCTGAACCCCAAGTTGTTGCTCGGGTGATTCGTCTCGCTTCACAGGGAAGCCACAACGCCGAAGTAGCGATGCTTGAATTCTCGCGTGCGTCAACTGCTAAAAATCCGGCCGTTCAGCTTTCCCTTTTGGTGGCACTCGGAGATTCAGCTTCTGACACTGCGAACGAGCCATTTTCGAGATTAATTTCCGAACTGGTAGGCACCAAGTGGGCTGAAGACGCGATCTCACTCGCGTCTGAGAAGAAAGCTCCTATTGCAATTCGGGCGCTGTTGTCTTGGCTGGAAAGCCACGAATCGATCAGTCCGCAGCAGTGGCAGAGTCTGCAGCGTTGTATCGAATCGCTATGGAGTCGGTGCGATGAACACTCGCGTTTGGAGCTGGGGAAAAGTCTCACAGAGTTGAACGGCAAGCTGACATCGGTTCAGTGGATGTTGTTATTGGTCGCGGCACGGGTTGGCATACCTGATGCGGAACGTGAGTCGCTCGAACAAGCGGCGGCGCAAATTCGTGAACAAATGACCGACAATGCCATTCCGCTCGACCTCCGGCTACGTGCCACCCAGCTGCTTGGCTCCAGTCGTCTTCCGGTCTCTCAACAGCTCGATGATCTGCGTGTGATGCTGCAGCCAGATCAGTCGGGAATGATTCGCGAGGCCGCGCTTGCTGCGGCCTACCGAATCGAGTCGGACGAAACCGCTTCTGTCCTGCTGTCCGCTTGGCATGAGCTCGTTCCGGCAGAACGCAGCAGTGCGGGTGCAACGTTGCTGCAACGTCGAAGTTCGGTCTTGCGACTCGTCGATGCTTTGGAGCAAGGTGATATCGCCATCAGCGACCTCGATACCTCAACGCTTAGCGGACTGCAGAACTATGAGGCTTACGACATAATGAAGCGTCTCGGAACGCTCGTCGCCAAGCCGACGCCTAATCAGAGAATAGATTTACTCGAAAGTTATCTGCAACAGATCGATCAGCTGGCTAGTGAAGCAAGTGACACCGAAATAGGAAAACGGCTTTTTCAGGAGCATTGTGCGGTTTGCCACCAAGGGGTTCTTCGGCCATCGAACGAGCTCAGCACCTCGATTGGCCCAGCCATTTCGAATCTGAAAAAGTGGTCGAAGGCTCAGTGGATATCGGCTGTGCTGGATCCCAACGCGACAGTCGAAGCGAAGTACAAGCAGTACAAGGTGTTGACGAAGTCAGGACAAGTCTTCTCAGGTGTGGTGCTGGAACAAACAGACGTAAGCCTCAAGCTTGGCCTGGCAAATGGCAAGAACATGATCATTGAACGATCCGACATCGAAAAGCTCACTGATTCACGCGTCTCGCTCATGCCCGAGGGGTTTGAAACGAAACTGAAACCTCAAGATCTGAATGCCATCATCGAGTTCCTGCGAGCACAGTAGGAGGTGCCTTGGCTCAGTCGCGAAACTCTTGCCACTCTGAAAGCTCCTCTTCGCGTGCGAGGCGCTCGGCCTCGTCGTCGTACTCAATTGCCGCGTCTGCGCTTTGCCAGCTTGGCAAGGGATCTTTGAAGTGTTCCCAAGCACTCGGGCCGGCTTGAAATTCGTCTTCCGTTACAAGAGCCTCATCGAGCAAATGTCGGGTCTTGGCCTCATCAATGTTTCTGCCGATCAAGACTATCTCTTGTCGTCGATCACCGTAGGGTGCCTCCCATAAGCCCTTGAGTCGGTCAATCATAGGACGATCCTCCCAAGGCCAGTGATCATGATCAAGGACGACATACCATGGGCTAAAGGCAACAAGCGAATGAATGTGTCCAGCTAGGGACCAGAATCCCGCCATGTCATGTCGACTGGCTAGCCAGACAAATCCTTTGATGCGCGCAATCCCTGCTAGCTGCTCGCCCCAAATCAACTGCTGAAGTCGCTGAGGGTGAAACGGCTTGCGGCTGTTGTAGACAAAGCTGCTGAATCCGTACTCGTCCGACTCGGAAACTTTTGTGCTCCAATCGGAACGCCAGCCGGGCGTCGCTGCAGCTTTTTCTTCATCGAACACCTGAGTGTCAAAGATATGACGCAAGTTGACTTTGCCATACTCCGTTGTGAGCTGCAAAGCATCTGGGTTCAGCTGTTTCAACAGTTTTTGAACTTCTGCAAGCTGCTGTTCGCCAACGAGATCCGTCTTGTTGACGACCACTACGTTGGCAAACTCGACTTGTTCCGCCAACAACTGCGAAAGCATGCGTTCATCCGTCTCGTCCATCTCTTGACCGCGTTGGGCAAGCGAATCGAAGGAATCGAAGTCTTTCAAGAATGCGCCTGCATCCACGACCGTGACCATGGCATCTAGCCGCGATAAATTGCTCAGTCCCGAACCGTACTCGTCCCGAAAAACAAACGTTTCCGCAACAGGCATAGGTTCAGAAATCCCGGTCGCTTCAATGAGCAAATAGTCAAAACGTCCGTCCAGAGCGAGCTTCGTCACTTCCTCGAGTAAGTCGTCTCGCAGGGTGCAGCAAATGCAGCCATTGGATAGCTCCACGAGCGATTCTTCTTCCTGCTTGGGCGATTGAGGATGGGAGCGAACAAGTGCAGAATCAATGTTCAACTCACTCATGTCGTTGACGATCACAGCAACTCGCATGCCTTGCTGATTCGACAATACGTGGTTGAGCAGTGTCGTCTTGCCAGCACCTAGATAGCCCGACAAAACGGTCGCTGGCAATTTGGATTCCATCGTTCAACTCAAAAAATGACCAAGACCAGACGTTTCGCACCGCGTGCTATTTTCTGGTCTAAACATCGATCCCGCAATCGGTTGCTGAACCTACTAAGCTAGGATTTCAGTAGTCGATCGCGACGCACAATCGCTTTTGCCCTATGGGAACCTCAGGCGAGCGGTGGTGCACCGAATCGCCATGCGTCGGGTGATTCTTTCCTTTCAAGAACACCAAACCACCGGTTGGAGCGACATAAGCACTACTTTCACCCGAGAACTGGTATTCGGTGGTTGGACCGAGGTAGGTAGTGACGAGCCGAATGTTGACGTGGTCGCTGTGGAACTTGGGGCAAGACTGAGTCTGAGTGATTTCGATCCGAAGCCTGGCCTTTTCCAATTCAAATTGATCGAGGAAAGCGTTCACTAGCTTGGTTAGATCCTCCTCCAAAGCAGCAGATTTCAAACGCAACTCGCCAAGACCAGCACGGATCTCAAAGCCAGCTTTCTCGCGAGTGATGGGTGCCAAATATTCGTGAATACGAGCTGTTTGAACTTCCTCCGCAAAATCACCTGGGGCATTGCGTCTGAGCACGAGGATATCTGCCGACCCCTCGGCAAATTCGGCGACTGCTTTCGAATCCCAGGTAGACTGAGATGTTCCGGGATTAGGTTGTGCTACGAAAGACTGCATGTTGTCTGAATTCCTTTCTAGGCGGTTTACAAAATGTGCATCAATACAGGGTTGACCAGCGGACAACCTATGCGAATTTCTTCGTGGCAGAAGTTCCTTCGGCGGAGGATCGGACTTCATATCCCAGCTCGATCAAACGCTGGCGATGACTGTCGGCAGCTGAGAAGTCACGCGCCTTCCTGGCTTCATCGATCATGGCGCATAGGTTGGCTGCGATATCGCTCTCGGGATCATCGGCTGCACTATCGACAGACGTGAGCTCCCAGACTCCAAGCACATGGTCCAATGCAAGCAAGACTCCGTAGGCTTCGGCAGCATCCTGTCCCGGGGACGAAAGGAATGCATGAACAGCCTTCATCGCTTCGCTCACATTTAAGTCATTTGCGAGTGCTTCTAAGAAGTCCCTCACGATCGGGTGGTCAGTGCGGTCAATCTCCGCGGGCTTGTCGTCACACTCATCCCGCAGTCGTTGTCCAAGCTCGGTGATGCGCCGGACCGTGTTGGCCGAGTCCGTGAGCCCCTTTGTGGTAAAGTTGCTATGTGCGCGATAGTGCGACTTGATAAGCTCGAGTCGCAATACGGCTGGGTGAACCGGAGCTCCCGAGGCCTTGCCCGACAGAATGTCTCGAACAGTGAAGAAATTTCCGCTGCGTTTGGACATCTTCTCGCCTTCTACCAGCAAGAAACGCGCATGCATCCAAAATCTTGCGAACAGATCGTTGCCCGTAGCCCCACAAGACTGAGCGATTTCACACTCGTGATGAGGAAAGATGAGATCCTCGCCCCCAGTATGGATGTCCAGGACCTCCGTTTTCAGGACCTGCATCGACATCGTCGAGCATTCGATGTGCCATCCTGGGTAACCTGCTCCCCAAGGAGAGTCCCACTTCATGATGTGTTTCCGATCGGGCTTCCAGAGCATGAAGTCGGCTGGATGACGCTTGCAACTCTGATCGCTCTCGTCGATGCGTCCGCCAGCACCGACGCGTAACGCATCGAGCGTATTTCCGCTGAGTTGGCCATACTTCGGAAAGGACTCGACGCTATAGTAAACGACTCCATCGTCCCCAACGTACGCATGTTCGCGCTCGATGAGTGTGGAAATCATTTTCTGCATTTCGTCGATGTACTCCGTTGCCTTGGGCACGCGATCAGGGAATTCGCGAGCCACTTTCAACCCAAGAGCACGTCCGTCTTCGAGAAAAGCACGCATGAAGTATTCGGCGACTTGGTAGGGATCATCTGGATTTTCTACCGCGCCGTCTTCGACTTTACCGCTCTTCTTGTCTTCTTTGAGTCGCCTTGCAGCAACCTGCATCTTGTCTTCGCCTAGACCGTCCGCTGCCGCGTCGTCAGTCATATGGCCGACATCAGTAATGTTCATCACATGCGAGACATCGTAACCACTTGCCTCAAGGAATCTTCGCAGCAAGTCAGCAAAAAGAAACGATCTGAAGTTTCCGACATGGGCGAAGTCGTATACGGTTGGCCCGCAGCTGTACATCTTGACCTGCCCCGGTGTAACAGGCTCAAAACGCTCCACTTCGTTGGTAAGAGTGTTGTAGAATCGAATATCCATTTCTGTTGTCTACTCCTGGTTGTTTTGTTCGTTTCGGACGAGTCCGCAATGAGCGAGCGCACGCTGAATGCCAGCTCTTGCTGCGCTTTGGCTGCTTTTGCGCAAGTCTCTGCGTCAATTCCTTGTGAGGCTGAAGTGCTTTCTTTGTTTTCTTCTGAAAAGCTGACCGATGCAGCATTCGTCATTGGCGTACCGAAGGTGAGGACCAGTGGTTGCAACCGAATTTCTGTTTCCAGCGATGCTTCAGAAAAAGCAATCAAGGTAGCGCTCCTTAAAGAGTATGTTTTGTCACGCCAATGGAATGCATCTGTTTTTCGCCTGCCTACTCAGAGAATCAACTAACGAAAGGAAAAGGGCTACAAAAAAGAAGCCATCGGTCAGAGTTTGGTCGGATTAGGGGCGTCCCCGTAAACAGCCTGCGGATCAAAGACCTTTTCAGTTTCTCTGAACTCTAGCGACTGCCCTGCCTGAGTGCCGATCCGTACCGCGCGGTAGAAACAGGAGCGATACCCAACGTGGCAGCTTGCGCCGCCTTGAACGTCCACACGCAACCAAATGCAGTCTTGGTCGTCATCGATACGCATCTCGCGCACCGTTTGCACAAGTCCGCTGGTGGCTCCCTTGTGCCAGAGACATTCCCTGCTCCGACTCCAATAGACAGCTTCAGCCAGCTCAATCGTCTTTCGGAGGGCCTCCGTGTTCATATAGCCTTGCATGAGCACCTCCCCCGACTCGAAGTCAGTTGTGATCACAGGGATCAGTCCATGCTCATCGAATTTCGGCGCGAGCTCTAAGCCTTCCTCAACTTGCTCGATCGACGTTCGCTCAGCGAATTCGGGTTGATTCATCTTGTCTCCAAACTCATTGCGATCGAATTTATTTGCCGAACATCTTCGGCATGATCGCCCGCACTGTGGAATAGGGGCTGATCAAGTTTTCATGCTGGAAGAACTCTGCATTTCAGCCACATTGGTATTAGCAAAGGTATTAGCGAGAGAACGTCGCGTCAATGATTGGGCTAAATTCAGCTAGTTCGACCCGATGATCAGCCCTGTCCTGCAAAAGAAGGTAACTGCAAAGTATATGCAGCTGCAATAGAAATGCAATCGTAGGGTTGGTTCGGGGCTTAGCCGCGCAGCGCTGAACCGACGGTCTCGAATTGATTTCTGATGCGTTTACGACTTGGTGAATTCATCTTTGCGGAGATATGTCTGAATGTCGGCGGAGAATCCTACGGTCCCAGCAACCGTACTGACTGGTTTCCTGGGGGCAGGCAAAACCACACTACTCAATCGTATTCTGACAGAGAACCATGGAAAGCTAATCGCCGTTATCGAAAATGAGTTCGGTAAAATCGGTGTCGATAGCGATCTGATAATTGCATCTGAAGAAGAAATCTTCGAAATGGACAATGGTTGCATCTGCTGCAACGTCCGTGGAGACTTGATCAGAGTTCTCGGCAACTTGATGAAACGCCGGGACAAGTTTGATCATATTGTCATCGAAACGACGGGGATGGCAGATCCTGGTCCTGTCGCCCAGACTTTCTTCATGGATGACGAAATCCGCGAGAACTATCACCTAGATGTCGTGGTCGCCCTAGTGGATGGCAAGCATGTACTACTGCACATTGACGACGGAGGCGAAGTCAAAGAGCAAATTGCATTTGCCGATGTGGGACTGCTAAACAAGATGGATCTGGTCACTGAGGCGGAACTAGATCATCTGGAGGGCCGAGTTTACGCGGTGAACGCAGCTGCGAAGACGTTTCGTAAGCAAGAGGCAGATTTGGATATAGACAAGGTGCTGAGCGTCGGCGGTTTTGACTTTGGGGCGTGCACTCAAAGACGATCCCAACTTTACGTAATCCTACCGTACTAGCCATCCACATGACCCAAGAATCTCTTCTGTTGGCATTGGGACTGCTGGTGACGTGCCCTCAGAAAAGCTTTACGACTGGTTGGGTGAGTTGCTGGCCGAACAGGGGCACAATATCTTTCGCATGAAAGGCATTTTGTCGCTGAGCGGCGAGCAAATACGTTATGTCTTTCAATGAGTCCACATGCCGTTTGACAGTCGATTGGACCGCCCTCGGCGCGAATCCGAGCAAACGGACTCGACGATCTTTATCGGACGTGATCTCGATCGAAAAACGATGACCTCTGTGTTCAAGCATGCTTGATACAGACGCTTCGATGCTGCAGAGCCAGCTCCTCGTCGAGTCATGGAGCGTTGGGCTGGACGACTATAAAATGGCATTGGCACGATTACCAGATCGTTCCAAGCTGGCGGTAGCAACGGTTGAAGGCGCGGTGTTCCTGCTCAAGGACCGCGGGAACAAGATCAACCGCTCACGGATTGGCCAGCATTCACACGCATCGCGAACTCATTGTCATGGCGTTGGGACGGAGCCGAGGTGGCGACGGCGGGGCACGATGGCGTGGTGAAGATCTGGGACGGCGATTCAGGGAAGCTGCTCCGTTCGCTCGACGCGGGTTCGTCCTGGGTGTCCAAGGTAGCTTACAGCCCAAGGAGGCAAGTGCTTGCCACAGCTGCGGGGCCGCATCTCAAGCTTTGGGGCGATAAGCGAGAGACGATCTACGAATCTTCAGATCACGACAGCACGATTTCTGACTTAGGCTGGAACCAGGCATCGCTGCGGTCGCAAATCACGGGCTAACAGTGTACCTTGCTGAGGCAACAGCCCAGCCCCGCCAATACCGCTGGGAGGGCTCAAGCTTAGCTCTCGCGTGGAGCCCTGGCTCGAAGTGCATAGCAACGGGAGAGCAAGCTGCTTCGGTGCATTTTTGGTTCTTAGCCTCTGGGAAATCCGCCCAAATGCGTGGCTTCACCACCAAGGTGCGTGAGTTAAGTTGGGACGTCAGCGGACGTTGGCTTGCAACCGGTAGTGGCCCTACTTTCCTCCTGTGTGATTGTAGCGGCGATGGACCAGCCGGAAGAAAACCTCGGCAGTAAAAGGCTCATTAGAACAATATAACGCAGCTGATATTTGAGGCGGAAGGAGAGCTATTAGCATCCGCCGATGCGGATGGATTCCTTCTGATTTGGGAACCCATTCGACATACTAATGTCATTGGCGGTGTCCTGCTGGGCTTGCCCGCGAGTCGCGTGCGATGGAGCAAGGGTGACAGACTCGCCGTTGGCCAACAAGATGGGAAGGTCGTCACGTTTAGACTCCAGCCTGTGTCTACTCATCGTTAGTCCTTGAGTGCTCCGACAGCATACAGGACTGCAATGCTGTTGGTACGCGATCAGCTACTTCTGTTGGGTTTCTCCCGGTGGGGCTACGGCTGGTCCGAAGCTCATAGGTTGGTTGAGACAGGCATTCATCACATCCGCTGGCATGATTTCCTTCACGTTGATAAACTCGATTTCGGAGTTTTCCAGCGTGTAGAAGGCGTTGTACTTGGTTTCTTTCATCAACCTTAGAGTTCCCTTCGCATTCACGAAAACGGTGAGACTCTTCGCATCCGCCTCGGATTCTAAGAATGTATCGTTCGGGCACTGAACCAGCACACTGATCTCGGCAAATGGAGTGGCCGATAAGCCGCAACACCAAGCCACGCCGCCATCACCCGGCAGCAACAGAAACTCAGTCACCTCTCCCTCGCCGTTCTCGTTTGGACGTATTCCAGATTTGAGCAAAAAGCCAACGCCAGGCAATTCGACGCGGGTGCCCTCCACTGCTTTGACTGCGTCGTCAAACTGCGGTTCGAAGCCACCATTGGCAGTTTCTTCGACCGTAGTCTTCTTGATGTCGCGCCAGAGCTTGTGCTCCGGAACTGGGTTGCCAACGCTACTAGTCAGTCCTTGCCAGCCGTTCTTTACGCCTTTCCCGCGATTCCATTTGACAAAGAGCCAAGCATTCCAGGTTACGACAACGCCAGCCACCATAATTCCGAGAGCGACAGTTTGGCTTTTCATATCTTAGACTCTTCAGAATATGAGTTTGATTCTTCTTGGCCGCGTTTCTTTTCGCTGCTCAGTCGCAGAGTAGAGCGTTGGTAAAGCCCGACGCTGATCGTTACCAATAACGCTGCAATGAATGGGTAGTGCCAGCCTGGAACACTAGCTACGATTCGTCCCAAGTTATTACGCTCCACACGATCTCCAAAGATCATTGGAACGCAGCACTCCTGCACTTTCAGCTCATTTTCCGCAATCATCTGTGCCTTGTACTCGTAAGTTACAAAGACGAAATGGTTTGCAATCAGGCCACCCAGCAGTGCTACGAGAATAAGCCCAGTAGCGTAGAACGTGGCGGTTCGGAGCCCCATGTTGCGTCGGATCGCGTTGAGTTCGCCGAGGTTGGTTGCTGGGCCAGCGATCATATAGGCGAGCATTGCTCCAGGCATGGCACCTCGCATGAATAACGCCCAAACGATGGGTATTGTCGGTACGGAACAAGTGTAAACAGGGATGCTAATCAGGATCACAAGTAGCAGTGGCCAGATCTCGCGTGTGCCCAAATAGGCCTCTGTCAATTCGATAGGTAAAAAAGCAAGCACCAGAGCGGCGAGGGACAGACCAATGGTCAGGTCAACACTGATTTCTGCACCGAGTTCCCAAAATGCCCAGTGCATCGCTCTGCCGAATCGAGTGCGTTTTTTAATGCCTACAACATGATGTTCGTCTTCCTCTTGGACGCGTTCAACGATCGTATCAAAGTTTTTGACTGGTCGAGTCTGGTCACGCAGGATGCGATTACCGATACAGCCAATCAGGAACGAACCGCAAAGAGCAGCGATTACGTAGGTCGCCAAGTACATGGGCCCAAGCATCATCGCAACCATGATGACCGATACTGGCGAAATGGCGGGAGAACTGGTCATGAACGCAAGAGCGGTTCCGCGTGCCGCGCCCGCGCGATGGACACCTACTCCCAAGGGAATGACTCCACACGAGCAGATCGGCAGCAAAGCTCCAATTCCGACTGCATTCAAGATGGGGCGAATGCCCTTGTCGCCCAAGTGGCGAGCGAGTGACTCGCGAGATACGTATTCTTTGATGAGTGCAGCAGCGATATAGCCTAGCACCAGGTACGGTGCCGACATCGCTAATGCCATAAACAGTGAGTTAAAGAAAAGAGAAAACTGCTCCATCCGGTTCTTCTTGCTCGGTTACAATTCCTGCCTGGGAGAAACAACTAAAGCCGACAAGTGGATCTCTATTCGCTGCTGATATTCAGGCCGTTAACGCAGTAACTATACACTTGCAACGGATGTGCATCAAATTTTAGCGTGCCTGTCGGCCTAAGACGAGAGTTTCGAAAATCGCCGCGATCGAATTTCCAGAGCGAACTTCGCTACTCCAACGAGAATCAAAAAGCATGCCTCACCACTTTGCCAAAATTGCGTTCACCGCCCTCGTCGTATCAACTCAACTGCTCGCTCAAGAAGCGTCGAGTCAGGAATGGAGAAAAGCGGCAAGTGAAAGACTGAAAGGGATCTATGAGCGTGGAGAATTTCGAGCACCGAACGTCAATGCAACTTGGCTGGAAGATTCCTCCGCATATCAAGTGCGTGAAAGAGAGCGTCGCTCGGGCCGGCAAGTCACTGCCCAGTACACTGTCGCCACGGGAGAGCGGCAAGTCGTCCAAGGAAAACGTCCAAGTGACAAACGGCTGTCACCCGATAGCGAGCTGAGGCTAGTCGAAAGAAACAAATCCTTGTACCTCGAGCGGCCAGGTCGCAACAAGGAATCGACTCCTCTAATCACGAATGGCGACAAGCGAGATACTTCTTTCCATAGCTTTCGCTGGAACTCAATGAGCAACTTTTTGTCCTTCATTGAGTCTGACCGAACGAATGTTCGCCTGCGCTCCGTGACGGTGCCATCTGACCCAAGCTACCCTGGTGTTAGGCAGCGTCGATTCGCAAGGGTAGGAGAGAAGATCGAAGAGTTGCGAGTCGGAATCGTCAAAGTCGATCTCGAAACTCTCGGCCACAGTGAAGTGCATTGGGTTGAGCTGCCGCAGCCCAAGGAGGGGTTCTACCTGGGGCAAGTTGACTGGGTGCCCGATTCAGAGGAGCTCTTGATTGAAACCCTTAGTCGCTTTCGCGATACGCGTGAATTCTGGCTCGCAAAAGCAGACGGTACATTGAAGCAAATTTACTCTGAGACCAACGAGGCCTGGGCCGTTGGCAGTCATGGGATCAACTCCGGGGCGCACTGGATTCAAGGCGGCGATGCGTTCATCTTCATCAGTGAAAAGGAAGGTTGGCGACAGGCATATATTTGCTCTCGCGATGGCAAAACGGAAACAAAGCTGACGCCTGGCAAATACGATATCATCGATCGAGTTTTCGTCGACGAGTCAGGTGGCTGGTACTACTTTTATGCGTCGCCTAGCAACGCAACTCAAAAGTACCTTTGCCGTGTTCCGTTGGATGGCTCCGGTGAGCTCCAGCGGCTTACGCCGGCCGATCAAGTCGGGATGCATGAATATGTTCTGTCTCCCAACGCGAAATGGGCGATTCACACTTATTCCACGCTCAACGATCCGCCTGTTACTGACCTCGTCAGATTGCCACAGCACGAGCAAGTGCGACTCATTAACGACAACCGGCGTCTGCGAGAACGCGTTCGCGAGTTGGTCCCCCGTGCCACAGAATTCGCTCAGATCGACATTGGGGATGGGATCGTCATGGATGCCTGTATTACCCAGCCAAGCGACTTCGACAGAAAGAAGAAGTATCCGGTACTCGTTTACGTCTACGGCGAGCCCTACTCTCAGACCGTGCTTGATCGTTGGGGCGCCGGCCAAACGGACTTCCACCGCGTTGTGGCGGATGCAGGTTACGTTGTCGTGTCTATCGACAACCGTGGAACAGCTTGTCCGAAAGGTGCTGCTTGGCGGCGAAGCATCTTTGGTAGCCTCGGTCCACTCTCCACTAAGGAGCAAGCCGAAGGATTGAAGAAACTCGCGGTAATGAAGTCCTACATCGATCTAGATCGCGTCGCGATTTGGGGCTGGAGCGGCGGTGGCTCGAACACATTGAACGCAATGTTTCGACAGCCAGAACTGTATGACGTTGGAATCGCCGTGGTGCCGAAACCGCAACCATGGCTATACAACGCCTGGTTCCAAGAGATTTACATGCGGACACGTGAAGTCAACGCAGCGGGTTATGAGAAATCGGCACCCATCAATTTTGCGGAGGGACTCAAGGGCAAGTTATTAATCATGACCGGCTCCGGCGAAACAAATACTCACATTCAAATTATT
>PKCQ01000589.1 GCA_002862265.1 Planctomycetaceae bacterium
CGCGTGGTCTTTCAGTGCCGCAATGCGTTCTCCTATCCTCGTCATGAAGGTCTGCATCGGCTTGATCTTCAGGAGATGCGGCGAATTGGGTTCGGTGAGCGATGCCACTGTCGGTTGTGAGCCGATTCCAACACTTAGAATGTCGAAAGGCACCGGTGGACGTTCTGCAAAGAGGAGTTTCGCGTGCTCATGGTCGACGCCTGTCACTCGATCGACAATGAGGCGTGCCCCAACGGAAGCACACAAACGCACCAGATCAATCTGCATTTGCTCTTCGGGAATCTGTCCCGCAAGAGTGGCTGGAAGCATGCCCGAATAAGTTGCGATGGAGCGATCTGAAACACAAGTCAGCTCAGCGTTCGGAATCCGCTTCATCCGCCACATGCGAACCACGTGGGCGTTCGTATGCCCGACACCTAGCAACACAATCTGGTGTTTGCCGACCGGAGCAGAAAAGGGCGAGAGATCCATCATGACTGTACACGAACTACGTAGTAGGATTCGCCAGAATTCCTAAAGGATAGCGGTCGCGAAAACCGGAATTTTGGCAAATCCCACTACGGCATTTCTTCTCCCCACTTGGCTAAGGCTTCGAGCAAAGCCGCCGTTTGCCTGGGCTGTATCGTGCGTAAATCAAGCAGCATGCTGTCTTCAGATATTCGCGCATGCACTGCAGGTGTACCCGCTCGCAGGCGACTAGCCATCGTCTCAACCGAATAATTTGAGGATTCGCTTCGAACCGACAAAGCGAAACTCGGGATTTCCGCCCCCGGCATCGAACCGCCACCAACCTGGCTATAGCAACTTTCGATTGAAAGTCGAATATCGGAACTCAGATTTGAACGCAGAGACTCAAGTACTTGTTCGCATCGGTTTCGAATTGCCTCGACTGGCTGAAGCAACATTTGAAAGAATGGAACCTGTTCGGCAGATTTGCCAGCTAAGTGAATTTCAGTCGTCGCTTCCATGGCCGCTAGGATCAATTTGTCTGCCCGGAGTGCTCGCATCATCGGGTGCTGGGCCAACTTGGAGACCCACTTCTTCTTGCCAACGATCACTCCACACTGCGGACCGCCAAAAAGCTTGTCACCACTGAATAGACACAAGTCGGCTCCAGCGGAAACGCTTTGTTGCACGCGAGGTTCGTTCCGAATGATCTCAGGAAGCTCACGCTCAGACAAATCAACTACGTGTCCGCTGCCGAGATCATCGATCACTGGGATATCTTTCGGCCTTTGTGCCAGTACCATTTCATCGATGGCTGGCTCGGTGACGAAGCCGGACTGCTGAAAGTTACTGCGGTGAACTCGAATGATTGCACCTGTTTCTTCGTCGACAGCGTTTTCATAGTCTCGCAGGTAGGTGCGGTTGGTCGTGCCGACTTCTCGAAGTCGCACACCGGCGGATTCGAAGACTTCGGGCAACCGGAATCCGCCACCAATTTCAACTAACTGTCCGCGACTGACGATGACTTCTCTTCCGGCCGCAATGGCTTGGAGTGTCAGGATGGTAGCGGCCGCACAGTTGTTGACGATGATTGCATCTTCTGCGCCTGTTAATTTGGCAAGGAGTTCTCGTACTCGCGCTCCACGAATAGAACGTTTTCCCGATCCCAGATCCATCTCCAAGTTTGTACAGCCTGCAGCGGCTTGCACGTGAGCCACGGCCGCTTCAGCTAATGGCGCTCGGCCCAGGTTGGTATGTAGCAAAATTCCCGTTGCGTTGAGAACGGTTTGCATCCGAGCCGAATAGTCCTGACTTAGCCGACCGATGACCTGTTCGACAACCAAAGACATCAGGCCTTCTACTTGCAGCTCTTCCCCAACAAGAACGCGTTGCCTGAGAAGGTCTACTTCTTCGCGAGCCCATTGGACCACTTGCTCCCTGGGGACTGACACGAGCGCATCGGCGATCCGATCCTGAAGCAGGATCTCGTCGATGGCTGGCAAGTGGCGAAGGAGTGAAGAATTCATTTCAGGAATGAGATGTTTTCTGTCATCTTTGTTCGTAATCCCGCATTGATGCGGAATGGATGAAAAGATCCGAACGAAGCGATGCTTGTAACCGGCCCAACATTGTATTAGCTCCATTGCCGTCACAGCGCTGAGATCGCTAGCGGCCTAGATCGGAAATAGCGTTTCCCTCGTTAGCGTTAGCTCTGCGCTGATGAGTGGCCTAGCACTCTTTTCCAGCGTATTCTGCCAAACGATTCCCGGCTACGCGTCCGTCTTGGTTTCGCACAGTAATCTGTTCCCGATCGCAGTATTCCAGGAGAGGTATGACGTGTTTGCGGGTTACACCCCACGCATCTTTGACCGTTGGGACGGTCAATTCAGGCTGCGATTCGAACATTTCGGCCAGTTGGTGACACATTTCACGAAAGACATTTCCAGCGATGTAGAACCCTTGCCCGAGGTCATGCAGCACTCGTTGTTGCGTCGCATGACGCGCGAGAGATTGTACTGCATCTTGCGTGAGGGATAGCTTTTCGCAGATCTCTTTCACGGTTGGCGGTGTTCGCGTGTTGGCGTACAGCTTGAGCATCTGCTCCATCTTCGCCCGCTGTTTCTTTGATAGCCGAGTTTTCTCTGAAGCGATGGCTACCATGCCATTCAAGCCGACTACAGCTGCTTCGTCACCATCCTTTAGCTCCAGTAGCTTGGCGATTGCGCGTTTGACTGTCGCAGGTGCTCCCATGTGACTCGCTCGTTTCGCAATCGATTCTTGCAGCACCCACTGATCCTCGTTCTCCTCCGAGTGTTTTTTCAGTGTACCGTGCAAGAACTTCACAATACGATCGAGCAGCGAGGCAGAGACAAAGTTCGAGCCGAGTTGTTCAAACTGTTCTGAAGCAGCAATTGCTTTATTAAGCTCATTCATGGAAAGAGCGACTCCACCCGCTTGCCACTGCAGCCAAGCTTGATCCGGCTGAAACTCGCCCATCAGCTCAAGCCAGTGCAAAGCACGCTCCAGTGCATCGGTAGCTTTCTTCAGTTGCTCACCCAGCTGCAAAATCTCCCTTTTATTCTTGCCGAGCTTCTTCGCGTCGAAGTTGCAAACGCCGACTATGCGACCTCCGCCAAAGGAGCCAACCGGATACGGGTGCCGCATCAACACGGCTTGGCCAAAGACTCCGAGAATCGGAGCTTGAGTTTCGATCAAGACAACAGCCCTCTCGCCAGGCTTAAGGGTCTTGGGACCAAGCAATCGTGCTTCCACCGAAGTGGTAGCGGTGTGCAATTGCGTAGTTGTTGGCAGCTTGATCTCACTCGCTTCGTCGTAGACTTGGAGCGAAACCAAGAAACTGGACGCAAGTGGGTAGGCTTCGACTGCCACCAGCTCGTTGCCGCGGCTAATGTCACTATCATCGTGACCCGCCAAGTTGATTGCAGTTCTCAAACCACAGCGCGAGCGATCCGTCATTTCGCCGTGGATTTCAATCTCACGCACTCGAAGTTCAAGAGGCCGATCAGCTAATTGTAGCTTGTCGCCAATCCGGACTTGGCCGACCCAAGGAGTACCGGCTACAACCAATCCACGTCCAGGCACATTGAGTACTCGGTCGATCGGCATTCGAAAGGCAAGTTCTTCGAGCTGCTGCGGTGCGTCCGTCGACTCTTTTTGTCGCAATGCCGAAGCATCGCATAGTTCTTTTCGAAGCTGTTCTAGACCGTCGCCTGAGACCACGGATGTTCCAATGATTGGAAAGTCGACGAAGCCGAAGTCTGAGAGGAATACTTCCAGCTCCTCTCGGATTTCCTCGATTCGCTCGGCTTCGCAAAGATCCACTCGCGAGAGGGCCACAATCATACGCGGCACATCGAGTGTACTTAGAATGGAAACATGCTCGAGTGTCTGTTCTTGGATGCCTTGATCACAGGCGACAACCAGTAGTCCAACGTCTACAGCGGAAACCCCCGCAAGTAGATTGCCGATGTACTTTTGATGCCCGGGTGCATCAATAAAAGCAAGGGTATGGTCGCCTTCGCGCATGGAAGCGAAGCCAAGATCTATCGTGATGCCACGTCGCTTTTCCTCAGGATGCGTGTCCGTCTGGATTCCTGTGAGCTTCCCTACCAATGAAGTCTTGCCATGGTCGATGTGGCCTATGACTCCTACAGTTGTGTAGGTGGTGTTTAAGGACGCGTTTTGCGCGGGGCTATCGGTTGACATGATTGAATGCGGGCTCGAAGGAATTCTGGCGAATCCCGTGCGGTCAGGTTTAGGAATTCTGGCGAGTTCCCTTGGAGAATATGAGTCCTAAAACGCGGGTTCTTGCATTTCAGCATCCAACTTTTCCCAAGCTTCTACAAGGGCCTCCAACCTGTCGGGCTCTTGAGCGGCAAGATTTCGTGTTTCGGCGATGTCGGAAGCGACATTGTAAAGCTCCCATACTCTTGGACCCTTGCGATTCTGCTCTCGACGCGGTGAAACAACCTTCCAATCGCCACGCCGAAGTGCCGCTCGATGCCCTTGCCGCCAATAGAGAGTGCGCTCGGGTAATGGCCGACTGAGGTCCTCTAGAGTTGATAAGACGTTCAGACCGTCCTTTCCCTGTGCAGCGGGCGCCCCGGCTGCAGCCAGTGCCGTCGGCAAAATGTCGAGCGAAGTGAGCACTTGATCGCAAACTTTACCTTCCGCCAATCGCCCAGGCCAGTTGTAGATAAAGGGCACGCGAAATCCGCCTTCATACATCGATCCTTTTCCATTTCGCAGTGGCAAATTGCTGCTCGTCAGCTCTTTCGTTGGTCCGCCGTTATCGCTCAGAAAGATGATCAACGTGTCTTCACGAATCTGGCAATTGTCTAGCTTCTCCGTTATTCGCCCCACTGCTTTGTCCAAGTCGCTGAGCATGGCCGCAAAGATGCGTCGATGAATTTCTTCGATGTGGCCGAACTTGGTAAGAGTCTCGTTCTTAGCTTGCAGCGGGCTGTGAACGGCATTGAAGGTCACGCACAGAAAGAAAGGGCTGCTTTGAAAGCGATCAATAAAGTCGCAGGCTTCGCGAGCGAGGGCATCCGTCAAGTACTCTTCTTCGGTGGCAGGTTGCCCAACGCGAACAATCGGATTGTTCGCGTCATAGTCTGGTTCGTCGTTTCCCATGTGCGAAGTGTAAATCAACTCCTCAGAGACCATGTAGCGGCTTCCGATGGCGGTTTGGGGCAATGCCTTCCGCCGCAGCATCGTGGTTGTGCCGCTCCACGGCGGAGGCACAAAGTAATGGCCTTCATGGGTAAAGCCGAAGAATTCGTCGAATCCATGTCGCTGCGGGTGATAACTCGCGGTGCCTCCCAAATGCCATTTGCCAATCAAGGCGGTGGTGTAGCCTTGGTCGTGAAGCAATTCTGGCAGCAGTCGTTCTTCGCTCGGAATTCCCGCTCCGGGCTCTTCGTTCCTAGCGCCGATGGGATTGAATTCGTAGCCGAAACGCGTTGGAATTCTGCCGCTTAGTAGGCCGGCCCTAGAAGGACTGCAGTTTGGAGCAGTCACATACGCCTGAGTGCATCGCACTCCTGATTCCGCCAGCTGATCGATGAAGGGCGTTGGGATCTCAGGATTCCCTTGGCAACCCAGTTCACCATAGCCCAAGTCGTCGGCAATGAGCAAAACGATATTGGGCTGGGATCGCGACGTATCAGCCACGCCGCTGTTAGCAATGGCGATGCCGAATAGCCAGATGGTAGAAAGAATGATCACGATAGAATTAATGGCACCCTGTCGCCTCAATTGGCTGCCCGTATCTTGGGCATCCTGCCACCGTTTTCTACCAGCGGCTCGAAGCCGCCGACACGAATGGGAAAAGTACTTTTGTTTCACGTTGTTGCATCCGCAAGATTATGATGTTCGCGATCCGGACTCATCCATCACTATCACCACCCGAAACCGGCTGTGAAGGCGAAGGGGATTTTTTCCTCTTTAAGATCCGTCCACAATTCTAGTTCAACAGTAACATTACCCATGGGAGCTTTCTTGAGTCCGAAGTTCTTCGGGTCTGGCTTCTCGTTAAGAAGGCTCTGGCGTGTGCTGTCGATGAGGGCTTCTGACTTAGACCTCGCAATGTCGATGATGCGTTCGTCGGTTGACTTGAGAAGCAACGCAAGCCGACAACCTTTCTGCGTCGCATTGAAGGGATAAGAACCGACAAACTGCTCTTTGCTGTCGATTCCCTCGTGAACAACTTGAATTCCGGCCAGCTCGATTTCGACCGATGGCTTCGATTGGGCTTGGGTAAGGGCGGGAAACGCGACGACAAGAGCCGCCAACAAGACATGCTGCCGGCAAGGAGCAAAACGGTTCATGGGGAGTCCAGGGGGTGAGTTAGTTATGCAGGCCTTGCTGTAGGCGTCACATTGGACGCCGCTTTGGCGTTCCTGTTCGTCTGTAGGCCGCTAACGAACGCGGCGATGTTACGGCGTGCTAGCGGAGATGCTGGCTACCATTCCAATCGACGCCAGAGCAAGCCAGCGTCTACGCTTCGGCGTTTAATGACTCGGCTGGGCGTGACGCGACTAGGACCAATTGTAGCTGTTCCGTTTTGGGCGTGCAGAAGGTCTTCGGGGGGAAGAGAATTAGCACCTATCCGGTCACAGCTTTCTGACACTAGCAAAATACATTGGAAACTTGCACGCAACGCCTTCGTGGCTGCATGGTGCAAATCCCTGCCTTCATAGAGCGTCCAGAATCATATTTTTAGGCAGCGCTTTGATGGGGTGGGTCTTGGACGGCGTCGCCGGAACAGCGCTGCGCTTGTGCGCGTCCTACATGCATGGTCGCGTTAGAGATAGAACCGCGAATGTCATCGAGCGAAGCATGTCGGAGGGAATTGGCAACATTGGAATACTTGCGAATCCGGCTACGGAGGCGGGTGCGAAGTGAGAAAGGTCTTGATGGCCTTGCCGACCGTTTTCCATTCGACGTCAACGGGGACATTACGTCCCGATAAATTTAGACGCAACAGTTCTTTCTCGGAGCTACCGAGTTGTTCGAAGGTATCTGCCGTTGCTCCCGAGTTAACCGCTCGGTCCTGTTCAGTCAGAACGACAAGCCTCGGTAGTCTGAGTTCCGATGCTCGGCCTCGATTTGCATCGAAAAGGGTAACGGTATTGGTGACGATGGGACGCGGCGAAAAGATATTGCGGTGCTCGCGTTCCCGTTCAGCTGGATCATGGGCGTCCATCGGAAAAGGCGAGCGAGTAATCCGAGACGATGGCAAAGCGTACTTGCTCCACTCATGCAAAAAACGCGTCGAAAAGATCGGACTGCGCTGGTTGGAGACTTCGATAGCGGGAGCCAACAGCAACAATCCTTCCGGCATGGCGGCGTCCGATTTTGAATGTTTTTGATTCAAGCCATGATTGATCGAGATTGCACCGCCGAGCGAATGAGGGACAATCCACACTTGGCGATGGGATTGCTTTAGCGCCGCCATCTCGTCTTCGACTTTGCCCAGCCACTGTTCCACTTCTGCCGCAGCATAGGTATCCACATCTTTGCCAAAGCCGGGCAGAGGAATTGCTTTGCAGTGATAGCCATTTTGGGCCGGTTCCGGCATCAGCTTTCGGTAGGTCTGTAGTGAGTCGCCAAAGCCGTGGGCCATCAGCAGGGCGACGTCCCCTTCGCCCGCGTCAGGAACCAATCCTTCTTCGGTCCACGGCACCGAGGGCGTCCATTGTGCGATCCGATAACTGTCGTAGCAGGAGTAGCCCCGAGTCGTCGATTAACCAAGTCACCATTGTGGCGAGCGTAAAGCGTGGCCAGAGACGGCATTTCGTAGGAGTCTGTTCTGAGGTTTCAGGTTGGTTCATGGGGACCAACCTTCTTGCCCTGGAAAGCATGTGGTCGGGCGTTCTTGCACAAGCTCTTTTTGCCGCTTGCTCTTCCTGCCGGATACCTTCGAGAGAAGAAAAGCAAGCTTTGCAACACCAGAATAAAGCGAGGCAAGGGCCGAAATCGGTGCTGGAAAACAGCAAAGCTGAGATGCCCGAGAGAAAACGCGGCGACCACCTCGGTAGAGGGGGGTTTTGCCCTTCCCTGCCCAGACGGAACTTGTAAGATTACGTCCTCGTTCCTGCGCGACTTTGAGCCTCGGGCAAAATGAGGCTTCTGATGGATTCAAGCAGGCTGCTCCGAGACCTTGGCGGCAGCAACCAAATGGAGAGAATGTCTCCCTTGAAGCGATTGAATCTTGGTTTCGTTCCAGCGGAAGGCTGATTTTCTTCCGTTGGAGAATTTCCGGTTCGACCGAATCGCAGGTTTGAGGTTTGACGAAACCGTCCTAAATTAACTTTGCATTTTTCCACTGTGCAGCTTGCACAGACGACCAAAACAGTTTTCGAGGTATCGGTACATCCACTAGGTGCAATATGGATCTCTCAAAAGTACGCAACATCGGTATCAGCGCTCACATCGACTCCGGCAAGACGACGCTCAGCGAGCGGATCTTGTACTACACCGGTCGAATCCACAAGATCGAAGAAGTCAAGGGTGACGGTGACGGCGCGACGATGGACCACATGGAGCTCGAGCAAGAGCGTGGTATCACGATCACCAGTGCGGCTACCACCGTATCCTGGGGTGGACGACCAGATCAGAACGTCTCCGAGCCACACCACATCAACTTGATCGACACACCTGGCCACGTGGACTTTACGATCGAAGTTGAGCGTAGCTTGCGTGTTCTCGACGGAGCTGTTCTGGTTCTTTGTGCTGTCGGTGGCGTTCAGTCTCAGTCGCTGACAGTGGACCGTCAAATGCGACGCTACAACGTGCCGCGTCTGGCCTTCATTAATAAGATGGACCGAACTGGTGCCGACGCTCACAACGTGGTCCAAATGATGAAGGACAAGTTGAACGCCGACGCAGTTCTTTACCAATTGCCAATTGGTGCTGGTGAAACCTACGAAGGTTGCATCGACTTGATCACCATGAAGGCCCTGCGTTTCGTGGGTGAGCAAGGTAGCGAAGTCGAAGAGTACGACATCCCTGCTGAGCTAGAAGACGAAGCTCAAGAGTATCGCCACGCGATGCTCGAAGCGATGGCGATGTACAACGACGAAATGATGGAAAAGCTTCTCAGCGAAGAAGAAATCTCTATCGAGTTGATCCACCAAGTCACGAAGGACGCGGTACAGAATCAAGGCTTTACACCTGTCTTTGTCGGCACGGCATTCAAGAACAAGGGCGTACAGCCTTTGCTCGACGCAGTGACTCGTTACTTGCCTAGCCCACTGGAGCGTGACATCTCTGCTCTGAAGGTGGACAAGAATGCAGAAGCTGGTGCTGAGCCAGAAAAGATGGAACTGAAGCCAGATCCAGAAGCTCCATTCGTCGGGATGGCTTTCAAGATCGTCGAAGACCCTTACGGTCAGCTGACCTTCATGCGAATCTATCAAGGTAGCATCAAGAAGGGTGAAATGTACACCAACCAGCGTACCGGCCGAAAGGATCGCTTTAGTCGGATTGTTCGGATGCACTCGGATGATCGGGAGGAAATCGATACCGCCTCTGCCGGTGACATCGTCGCGATCATGGGTATCGATTGTGCTTCTGGTGAAACTTACGCCAACAATCGCGACTTCTGCACGCTGGAAAGCATGTTTGTGCCGGAGCCTGTGATCAAGGTTTCGGTCAATCCTGCTCGCTCCGACGCAGATAAGATGACCAAGGCTCTTCAGCGTTTCCGCAAGGAAGACCCAACTTTCCGCGTTCAAAACGACGAGGAAACCGGCGAAACGATCATCTCCGGAATGGGCGAGCTTCACCTCGATATTTATATCGAGCGGATGCGTCGTGAGTACAAGATCGAGATCGAAGCCGGTGCTCCCAAGGTAAGTTACCGAGAAGCTCCTGGCGAAAAGGTCGAGTTTAACTACAAGCATAAGAAGCAGACTGGTGGTTCCGGTCAGTACGCCCATATGGTCGGCGAGTTGACTCCGATCGAGTCCGACTCCGAAGACTCCTTCGAATTTGAAGAGCATATCGTCGGTGGTCGCATTCCGAAGCAATTTATTGCTCCGATCGAGAAGGGCATGCGAGACTCGCTGGGGAAGGGGCCTTTAGCTGACTACCCAGTGGTTGGTATTCGCATCGACCTGCGTGATGGTAGCTACCACGACGTTGACTCTTCGGAGCGTGCCTTTTACATCGCTGCTCAAGGTTGCTTCCGCGAATCAATGCAGAAGTCCAAGCCGGCGCTGCTTGAGCCAATCATGCGTTGCGAAATCGAGTGCCCCGAAGAGTACCAAGGGGACGTAGTCGGTGACGTTATTCGCCGCCGTGGCCTTGTTAGCTCCACCGACGTACGTGATTCGATCTCGTACATCGTGGCTGAGGTACCTCTGGCTGAGACCTTTGGCTACGCAACTGACTTGCGTTCGATGACCAAAGGTCAAGGTACCTTTACCATGGAACTACTTTGCTACCGCAAGTGCCCGAACAACGTTCAGGAAGATGTTATCGCTGAGCGGAAGAAGAACGAATTGGCAGGTGCTAAGTAGGGCTTCTGCATAGTTTTCATCGAATAAAACATCGAAAAGCCGCGAGTTCCACTCGCGGCTTTTTTAGTGTGATCTCTGAAGGAACCAGCAGTCCGACGCTTTCGCGCCCGGCTCACATCGCCAACGTAAAACTCTGCTAAGCCCTGCAGTTCGTGGCTCCTGCCGTGAAGATGGGCTTGCCTTGGTGTAAGATGACAAGTGCTGCATTCCGCTTCCTTCCCGCCTGGACGAACCGATGTCTTTTCGTCGCCTTTCGCAACGTTTTTCGTTCTTTGTTTGCTCGTGCATGAGTGTTCTCCTCGCGCATAGTAGTTCTTGTCTGAGGGCGGCTCCTGCGGATGAGCATCCTTCGAGCTTCGTCGTGCTGCCGGCTTCGATCGAATTAACGGGATACGACGCATCGTCGCGAGTTTTGGTGCAGCACGTTCACGGCGAAGTAATCGGCTCACAACTTGTTGATGCTAAGCTCTCCATTGTTGACGAAACGATCGCTCGCATTGAGGCGGGACGCGTGGTATCTGTTTCGGACGGTGAGACAACTTTGCGAGTCACCGGCGCCGGGATTGAACAACCAATCGAAGTTCCGATTCAAGTGAGTGCCTCAGGGAAGGATCGCGAATACCAGTTTGATGCTCACGTGCAGTCAGTGCTGACCAAAGCTGGTTGCAATAGCGGGGCGTGCCATGGCGCACTAGCTGGAAAAGGCGGATTTCGCTTGTCACTGCGTGGCTACGATAGCTTAGCTGACCATTACACGATTACTCGTCAGGACCGAGGTCGGCGGATTGAACCAGCCGACCCTGTGCGGAGTCTGCTGCTTGGCAAGCCGACGACGCAGATCGCGCACAAAGGTGGCTTGCGACTAGACGCGGACTCAGCAGATTACAAGATTCTTGCAGATTGGATTGCTGGTGGTTCACCGGGCGTTCAGCCGACCGATGCAAAGCTCGAGCGTATCGAAGTGCTCCCGGAATCGCTTCGCTTGCAAACAGATGCGGCGTCGAAGCAAGAACTCGTTGTGCGAGCCCACTACGAAGACGGTCGCATCGAAGACGTGACGCACTGGGCGAAGTTTAGTTCTACGAACGAAGCCGTATTGGAAGTGTCAGAAGACGGCCAAGTACAAGTTGTCGGAAGTGGTAAGGGGGCAGTAGTTGCCTGGTTTGCGAGCCGTATTGCGATCTCCTCGATCGTCGTTCCCTATGATCAGCAAGTTACCGAAGTCGCCTACCAGGACTTCAAAACGCAAAACTTTATCGATGAGATTTTGCTCGAAGAGTGGAAACTCCTCAACTTGACACCCTCGCCGCGGTGTACGGATGAAACCTTCATTCGCCGGGCATTCATTGACACGACGGGGACTTTGCCGACCGCCGCCGAAGTTCGAAAGTTCCTGGGCGACACTTCTGATGATCGGCGTGAAAAGCTCGTGGATTCGCTCCTAAAGAGTGAATCCTACGTCGACTATTGGTCCTATCAGTGGTCGGATTTATTGCTTGTAAACGGGAATCTTTTGCGTCCCGATGCAGTTGCAGCATTCTACAAGTGGATTCGCAGCAAGGTTGAAAACAACACGCCTTGGGATCAGTTTGCTCAGGAGGTAGTCCTAGCTCGAGGCGAAAGTATGGAGCAAGGTGCAACGAATTTTTATGCAATCCATCAAACGCCCGAAGCCCTAACCGAGAACACCTGCCAAGCATTT
>PKCQ01000587.1 GCA_002862265.1 Planctomycetaceae bacterium
CTGAGATGGATGCGGAAACTCTATCCGTCAATCCGGAAGGCTTCCGTCAGCAGATTATCTCATCGGTAATCGCTGGAGCAAAAGGATTTCTGGTTCGCACCTTCCGCCCGCTTGATATCCAAGATGCATCCGACAGTGCTCAGATAGCTTCTCTGAATTTGATCCAAGAAGAACTGCAATTGTGGGGCCCATGGATCATTGCGGGTCAAGCGATCCAATCGCCATCGATCAGTGACGCGGACTGGATTTCGTCAGCCTGGAGCATAGAAGACAGTATGCTGATCGTCGCCAAGAATGCGGCGGAAGGAACACAAGTCGTACCGAAAGGAACCATGCAGAAACCGCTGGAGTTTGTGTTTCCTGTCGTCAAACAGGGACAAAGCGTTTTTCGGCTCACGACGGGAAAACTTGAACGTCTTGAGATACAACCTGGGGCAAACGGAATGAAGTGGCCGGTTTACAAGCCAGCCGCAATCGAGAGTTTTCTTGTATCCTCCAGCCCGATTGTGATTCAGTTCGTACAACGGCACTTGAGCATGGGGCTTGATCGACGAGCGGCAGACCAGCTGGAGGTGGCGACCTATGAGATGGCGCTCGCCGGTAATATTCTGAATGCTCGCTTTCACGAACGAAATGCTGTATCGGAGCTATCATTGAATCATGTACGTCGTCTCAACCAGGCACAGCAGCTGATCGACTCGAGCGTACGAGCCATGCGAGCTAAACAACTACTCGCCTCGATTAACTTGACCCTCGAAGCTCAAGACGCTGTGCATGCTGTGTTGCATGAGACTTATCATGATGCGCGAGCCGCCATTGCATCGCCACAATCAAGTCCTCTGATAGCGACTCCAGCCGCATTCGGGCTGCACTGGCAGATTGCCGATGCATGCAAACGTTCTTCCTGGCAAAACCAAAGGTTACCTGGCAGCGATTTCGTGAACTTGCGGAGTATGCTGGATGCAGGGTGGTCGCAGCAACGACGCCTAGAGGAACAGGCTGATTTGCGAGTCGAACTAGTTCCGACGGCTAAGCCATCGATGGGCGGGCTACGGCTGGCAGCCTACGCTAAGGAGGTAGCCGAGCCTCTGAAGGGTGGTTTCGAGGGAGCGTCACTGCGAGTCCGCAGTGCGGGAGTCCAAGTTAGAGCGGGGCAGCTGTTACGGATCACGGGCACCGCTTCCGTAGTATCCGGTACAGATCAACGAGGCACAGGCTTGCTAATCTACGACAACCAAGTGGGGCCAAGCTTAGGGCAGCTTGTTCATGGCGAGGATGGTGAGAAATTACCGGTCGAGCTCTACCGCTTTGCAGTCGAGGACGGAGAGTTTCGTATACTGGCCGAGTGCCGCGGTGAATGCGACATCGTGTTGGAGGACCTCAGAGTGGATGTGATCCAGCCAGCCACCAATCGCCAAAGCTATTTGACTTCACCTTTGCAATCACCTGAACCGCGCACTACCAACGAACTCCCATGAGCCCAGCCCCTGTCCCCCAGCTTCCTCAGGCTACCCGCGACGCTTTAGAGATCTGGCGGGCGGGTGTCTCGGCCGTTCAACCTCGGCAGTTGATCGCCAAGCAAATAAGTGTCTCGCCCAAAGGTATTGAGGCGGCAGGACAGACGATTCCTCTAGCAGGAGTCAGCCGGCTCGTCGTCGTTGGAGCAGGCAAGGCATCGGCTGCCATGGCGGTCGCGTTTGAAAACGAGATTTTGCCACAAATCAAAGCTCAGTACGGCCACGTGGGATGCGAAGGCTGGATGAACTGTCCAGAGGGTAGCTTCCAAGAATACAACACCAAGTTCATCAAGCTGTTCGCAGCAAGACCCGCTGGTGTCAACTTGCCGACTGAGAAGGCGGTCGATGGTACGCAGCGAATCTTAGAATTGGTTAGTGAATGTGGCGACGAGGATCTGGTACTCTGCTTGCTCTCTGGTGGCGGCTCCGCTTTGCTGACCGCTCCAGCAGTTGGACTCGCGCTTAGTGACAAGCAAGCCGTTTCGAAGCAGGTCGCCGCAGCTGGTGGCAATATCGAACAGCTGAATGCAGTCCGTCGAGTACTAAGCAAGGTCAAGGCTGGCGGATTGGCGCGAGCTTGCCGAGCCCCAAGACTCGCCACCTTAGTGGTATCTGATGTTCTAGGCGACCCGCTAGAAACAATCGCATCTGGCCCCACCTGGATTGCTACTACCCCGAGTAACGACGATGCCTTACAAGTGCTCGCGGTGCTCGGTCTAGAAGAGCACGATGATCTCAAGAACGTTGTCGAATTCCTTCGATCCAGCGAAGGAAGGAAGGCCAAACAGAACGTCAATTGTGAAATTCAACATATTATTTTGGGCAACAATGCGTTGGCTGTTGCAGCTGCGGAAGACAAAGCCCGGGAATTGGGATACAGCACGACTGCTGAATCTGCAGCGGCTTGCGAAGGCGACGTGAGTGTTATCGCAAAGAGAGCTGCCGAGCGCTGCAAAAACCTAATAAACGAACGGGGAAAGCAGTGCTGGATTAGCGGCGGTGAGCCAACAGTGCAACTACCAAAGCACCCAGGCAAAGGCGGAAGGAATCAACAATTGTGCCTGGAGTTGGTGTGTGACCTTCATTTGCCTGAAGACTTTGAAGCAGAGTTTGCGTTTGCCAGCGGCGGAACAGACGGCGAGGATGGACCAACCGACGCTGCCGGGGCGTACTTGGATAGAACGACATGGACCAAGATGACCGAACAGGGATTGTCGGCAGAGCCGTATTTGGAGTCAGCGAATGCGTACGAGTTCTTTGCTCAGACAGAACAGTTGTTGATCACTGGAGCAACGGGAACGAATGTATGTGATCTACGCGTGGCGTTGGTTCGGTGAGAGGTTGTCGCATGGGCAAACAAATAGTTGGTGGTCCTATAACTTCATAGCCCGACGCGTAAGCGAGGCTAAGAACCTAGTGCCTTAAGCTCTGCATGCGTTTCCCCGCTTATGTTTTGGTCTGAGATGATTCAGACCTCAAACCCAAACTACTTGAAGCTTGGCATGCCTTGGCTGAGAAAATCGCCGACGTCGTTGAACTGTTGCTCCGGCGGCTCAGGATCGTAAGGCAACAGGTAGTGCCAGAGAGGTTTCTTAACCGGCTTGTTCATATCCTGCGGTCGATACCCCTGCGTGGCTAGCAAGAATCCTGGCGACGGCTCAGCCTTCGAGTAGCCGTCAAATGGATTCAGAAAATCGACCGCCTTCACGAAGGCCTGTTTCGACTTTGTCGCTGTGTAAACAAATGGCTTCTTGATGTACCCGAGTGGCTTCATCGGACTGAACCAACTGCTCGAGGATTTGACGGTGCTAGTAGCAGGCGCTGGCTCCGTCGCACTCTCAGTGACGACGGACGCACTGGCTACAGCAGAACCACCGCTTTTGAAGGGATTCAAGCTCGAAAGCTTCGGTAACTTGAAGAACGGCTCCTTTTTGCCACCATCGAAGAACGTACTCGTTCTTTCGCCAGAGGTACCGTCATCAGCTCTGTCAAAGCCGAATTGAGCCCTCGAGTCCCTGGCACTCCCTGTAGAGATTGCCATGACTAGGATCAGTGCAACGATTCGTCGGTACATATTGTCAATCCTTTGCTATCGAAGGTTATCTTCCCTGATGACCTTGGAGAAAGGTCTCTAACTTTTCTGTGGTGGCGTTTCCACTTGAATGTGTAACTCATGCAGCTGCTTCCCTTCCACTTCGCCAGGAGCTTGTGTCATCAAGTCCATCGCGCGTTGTGTCTTCGGAAACGCTATGCAATCGCGGATGTTGTCTAGACCACCGAACAACATCACGATTCGGTCAATTCCTAGAGCGATTCCGCCGTGCGGCGGCGCACCGTACTGGAGTGCGTCGAGTAAGAACCCGAATCGATCTTGCGCCATCTCGGGAGAAAGTGCCAGTAAGTCAAACACTTGCTGCTGAGTCTCAGCATCGTGAATTCGAATCGTCCCCCCACCGGCTTCATACCCGTTGATGACCAAGTCGTAGGCTATAGCACGAGCAGCTTCCGGATCTTCCTTAAGTCCCTCCAAGTCCTGTGAGCGTGGTGCGGTGAAAGGGTGGTGCATCGCCACGTAGCGATCTTCTTCCTCGTCCTTGTCGAACATCGGGAATTCCGTGACCCAGGAAAAGTGCATTGCCTTGGGATCGTAGAGTTCCAACTCAGCACCAAGAGACTTGCGCAAGCCGTTCAGTCCCTTGGAAGTGACTTCCCAAGTATCCGCGAGGAGAAGAATCAGATCACCAGGCTCCGTTGAAAACTTCTCTTGGAATCCAGCAATCACTTCAGGTTCAACATTCTTACTTATTGGTGACCAAAGCGAACCATCTTCTTCAACTCGAAACCAGGCAAGACCCTTCGCACCAAAGTCGTTCTTCACAAACTCGGTTAGCTCGTCAATTCGCTTGCGTGAAAAATCGGCGGCTCGCTTCTCGATCTTGATACCGCGTACAAATCCACCGTTATCGACGGCGCCTCGGAAGACGCGAAACGCAGTCTGAGCCGCTAAATCACTGCAATCAACAATTTGCATACCGAATCTCAGATCTGGAGCGTCCGTTCCGTAGAGTCGTTCGGCCTCGTCGTAGGTCATGCGGGGCAGAGGAGTCTCAAGCTCGATGCCTAGAAACTCCTTGGCCATTTTGACCATCAGGCCATCGATCATTCCGATCACATCGTTTTGTTCAACGAAAGTCATCTCCATGTCAAGCTGCGTGAACTCTGGCTGGCGGTCAGCACGCAAGTCCTCATCGCGGAAACAGCGGGCGACTTGAATGTAGCGATCGTAGCCAGCGACCATTAAAATCTGTTTGTACAGCTGCGGGGACTGTGGCAATGCGAAGAACTGGCCCCAGTGCACGCGACTTGGCACGAGGTAGTCGCGGGCGCCTTCGGGTGTGCTGCGTCCCAGAATGGGAGTCTCAACGTCGATGAATTGGTTGTCTGCAAAATAGTCGCGCATACTCTTGATGATTTGACTTCTCAGCACCAGCGTGTCGCGCATCGTCTCGCGCCGTAGGTCGATAAAGCGATGCTTCAGTCGCAAGTCCTCGGATGGTAATTCTTCTTGGTTGGGGAAGAAGGGAGGTGTCTTGCTTTTGTTCAACAAAACGACTTCGGAGGCTCGAACTTCAATCTCGCCCGTCGCCAGCTTCGAGTTGACTTTACCTTCGAGTCGAGGCGCTACCTTGCCGACAAATTTGACGACATCTTCACCGCGCAGATCCTTGGCGAGCTGCAAAGCAGCTTCGCCACTGTCGGGATTGATCACGACCTGGGTTTTACCGTAGCGATCTCGCAAATCCAGAAAGATCGTGCCGCCATGGTCGCGTGACTTATCGACCCAGCCACAAATCGTGACAATCTCGTCGATGTTTGTGCTTCGCAGTTCGCCGCAGGTGTGTGTGCGTAACAAAGCTATATTCCTTGGTTCGTTTGGGGGCAGGCTGTTGGGCTGTTTCTTCACTCAATTGGGACAACCTCAAGGATCGACCTTTTCTGGAGAAGCTCAAATTTTAGTGCGGACCGCATTCCAGGCTACCACCGCAAAAATTTCGTTCAGGAGCTTTTGCCGGAGCAGTCGTGATCAGGCTGATCCTGCCCTTGCATTCGGATTACTGCTAAGATCCCGCCGTTGTCTTGCTCTGCCGATTGAATTCGTTTGGATCGAAAGCATCCCTCGATGACCGATGCGGAATCGTTTTCGCCGGAGTTTTGTTGCCTGGCTGCAGCGTAGGCGTTTCGCCGAGTATCTGCCGTAATTGGCGATCGAGTGCGTCAATTTCATTCATGAGAGGTACATCGCCACCCGGGAACTCCGATGCATTCACCTGCGGAACCGGCTTCAATCCGCTCGCTCCGGGTTGTACAGGAACAAGCTGACTGTTGGGTAGCAGAGGCTGTGGAACATAGCCCAGGGTTATGACTTGGTTGCCCGGATTCTCGTTTCGTGCCACGGCAGAGGAGACGGGATTCTGCACGAACTTCACCCAGTTCTCCAGCACGCGCACCAATTTCCTCTCTCTTACTTCGATTCCGGGTCGAGGCTGAATACCGTGAGCCTTGGTAGCTAGCTGCAACAAAGCTGAGTCCTTGGAATCGTCCGCTGCAACGAATCTCAGCACTGACTTCATATTCTTCTCAGTCAGTTGCCGGTGATCTTTTCGGCTTAGCTCAAGTAACTTGAAGTCATTCTTGCTGGCATAGCCATGACAAGCAGCCTGCGAGCAGCGGTTCATCAGAATCGGCTGAATGTGCTGTGCAAACTGTGCAGCGACGGCCGGGTTCCCGACTAGGCTTTCGTAGGAAACCCTCGCTAGTTTTGAGCGAGGATCGCTAGGTAGCAGTGTGGAATGCTTTGAGGCAGCCATTGCAGTTGCAGAACCGGAAGCCATTGGCGGTAGCCCCAGGTATTGGCGAAAGGCTGGTTCCGCCAACATTTTGTTCTTCAGATCGACCGCAAGCCTCTGAATGTGCGGTGAGTTCGGCTTCAACTTCTTTGCAGCCTGGTAGTGATCAGCGGCCGCGGATAATAGTGAGTTGGCGAGGCACCATTTGGCTAAAAGGTAGTGATCACCATAATAGCCGGGATGAATCTTTTTGAGTTTGAATTGATAAAGTCCTTTGAGATCCGGGGCGATGTGCTGCACTTGGGACAGTGGAAGAGTAACACTTGAGTTCTCAGCGATGGCGATGCGGATAGATTCGCCCCTCGGTTCGACGATTCCGCTTAGAACACGATCGGTTTTACTTAGAAGCACTGCTGCCGAGTAGCTTGCAGAATTTGACACAGAAGCGTCGGATGCCTTCTCGCTCGCTTGCTCCTGTGCGATGGCGACGAATTGGGGGACGAGCGCTAGCGTGACCAAAGTCATCCACATCCAACGAATTGAATTTCTGCGCGGCATCACGCCTCTCCTATGCAATTCACTTGCGAATGGCACCTGAGTCGCCAGAATCTCGGCGCGCAGGTCTTCCGCTGGGCCAAATCCATTCAGGCCTTTCCAGGCCGACCGTACGAATTGTGTGAGGCCAATGTCAAGGTGGACAATAGCTACGTCCGCTACAATCGGCCCCATCCCTCATTTTTTCCTTTTCAAAATCCCCTCAGGAGGCGACAGCGATGGAGCGAGTTCAAGTGCGTTATGAAGGTCGTGTCCAGGGTGTTGGATTTCGTATCGCGACCCATGAAATTGCTGGCAAATTTGCCGTGACAGGCCAAGTTCGGAATCGAATTGATGGCAGCGTGGAGATGGTTGCTGAGGGAGCTTCGGAGGAACTGGTAGCGTTTTTGCGAGCTATTTCTGCAAAGTTCTCAAGCAACATTATCAATAAAACAGAGGATTGGCGGACGATTGAGCTATCCAGCTGCCAGTCATTCGATATCGCCGCAACGAGCGATTGAGTGCCGATGCTCCGCAATTTGGTTTGCCAGCAAACTTCTGGCCGAAGCGATACGTATCACTGACGATCCGAGTTTCGGACTGCGCCGAGATCTTCCTGAACGACCGCATCAGCAACTTTTCTAGATCGCATAACCCTCACAATCGACCATTTATGCCAATTTTGGCGGTAGTCGACGAAAGCAAGCGGCTTGAGCACAATAGGCGTCAGCAACGAGCCTTTGCGATCCGAAAGTTTTCTACGATCCCCTAATCGTCTTATCGAAAACCCATGAGCTTCCTGACCTCGAATCTTCTTCTCGCTCAAACCACCACCGAGCCCTGGTTGACCACCTGGTTGAAACCGATGTGGTTCCTTTCCGTTGGGATCGGGATGGGTTTGATTGTTCTCGCTTTACTCGTGCTGCTGTTTCGACTCCTTTCCTACCTTTCGCCCTGGGAAGCACTTTCCTCTGGTCCGATCGGGCACATGGTAGCCGGGGCGATTTCCGTTGGCCTAGCGGCCGCGATCTGGCTCAATCTTCCCCAAGAAGCCAAAGGAAGTCCTGACCTGAGTGAACCAGTATTGCTGGGTATCGCTCTGATGTTGGTCTGCTCGATTGTCGGCTGGGCGCTGGTTTTCTGCAGTTCCGAACGGATGGCACGGATCGGCTTCTCACCGCTGACCGAAGGAGTCGCAGGCTTCTTAGGAATCACAGCGATCACTATGGTTGCTTTCGGTGGAACACTGTGGGTTATCAGCGAAACATCTGCACTTCGCATCGTTTCGGATGCCCAAGGGGCGTTTGCAAGCATTCCTCAGGTGTTCGCAACTGGCAAAGAAGAGATCCAGGTCGCCATTCCTCCCAAGGGAGATAAAGGAGAATTCGTTCCGATTGATCTCGACATCGATTACGATCTACTCGATTCGCTCGTCATTGAGTCCGATGTTTCAGTGGTGCTTGCTGATGCAGCACAAACCGTCGACTTCATTCGCCCACCGATCAACCTGGGTGCAACAGAGAAGATAACTTGGACGAAGGCTCAAAAGATTGAAGATAGCCCAATACCTTACCAAGAAGGTTCCAAGCTTCACATTCGCAACAACGAGCAGTTCGACGCCAATGTGACGATCACGCTTCAATCGAGTCCACCAGTCCAGGAAGCAGCTTCTTTCTTGATCACGGCATTGTGCGTCGTGCTCATTGGCCTGGGCATCCTGCTCCAGCATGGTGTTGCACCACGCGGTTCCGCCGTTGCCCATGCGACGGTCAAGAATGAACTGGCACAGCCGCTCTTCCTAGTGCTTATGCTGCTGGGTACCGTCGCGATCTTGCTCTTCGAATTCCTGTCATTCAACACCTTCGGCGAAGACATCAAACTTCTGAAGGACTGTGGTATCACCACAATCATGCTACTGGCTACCTTCCAAGGTGTTTGGTCGGCAAGTAGTTCTATTGCGGAAGAGATCGAAGGCAAAACAGCACTTACTATTCTTAGCAAACCGATTCAGCGACGAAGCTTCGTACTCGGGAAGTTTATGGGAATCTTCTGGATTCTACTACTCATGTTCGTTGTGCTCGGCTTAGTCGAATTATTCGCAGTTTCTTACAAGCCAATCTACGAAGCTCGCGAGAATTCAGAATCACAACCAGTTTGGCAAATCTGCCACTTGGAGATTATGCGAACCATTCCAGGTCTCGCCATGGCACTCATGCAGGCCACAGTGTTGACGGCAATCAGTGTCGCGCTCGCAACTCGCTTGCCCCAGCTAGCCAACCTGTCTGTATGTTTCGCGATTTACGTACTTGGCAATTTGACCACCTCGTTGGTCAGTAGCACTCAAGACGCATTTGAGATTGTCCAGTTTATCGCCAACTTGCTGTCGACGATTATTCCGATCTTAGAGCACTTCTCGCTACAAGCGGCAATTGATGCGGATAATGCGATTCCAATATCGCTGCTGTCGGGCAACTTGCTTTATTGCTTGCTCTACGTGTTGCTCTCGATGTTCCTAGCGCTGCTGCTATTCGAAGATCGCGACCTAGCCTAGTGTCATCGTAGTAGAATTCGCCAGAATTCCTCCGCTATCAGGATTCATCAGAATTCTTCCCTCGCAGAAAGGAAATCGGGCGAATCCTATCGCGCTCTGTACTTTTTATTTCCAGCGACTTTCGTCTGGAACAAAAGAGTCGATAGCCTCAAGCTCTGAATCAGAAACAGTGGCTACGAAGCGAATGCCGAGTTGGCTTACCTTCTCGGCTGCTTCGAGCAGTTCGTCTGAGCTGCAGCGATCCGCTTGGCTGCTCGAGCCGCACGCTTGGCCGAAGCAATTCCGAATTTTGCTTTCTCATTAGCGGCGGCGGTCGCTTGAAGACTGAACTCCGGATCCGCAATCATGCCAGCGATGAACCTCTGCCGAAGTCGATCGCGAATCGAGGAATCATTGGTGCTGCAGTTGGAGCGAACAAAGTTGTGCAGAATCTTTCGCTGGGACCAAGCCACAATTTTGAAGTCTAGAGTCCCTGCCTTCTGACCGCCAACATTGACTAGCCGTTCGTTTGGCACGGTATGACAGCGGTAGCAACTCTGGGCGACCATATAGACGTTGATCGGATGCGCATGCCGCCAGCAATACTCTTTCGAAGCCGCTCTATTCGATGGGCTTAGACTTCTTGATCTCGAGTCAGGCGCCGTAGTCATTGTGATGTTCGCCCCAGTTAGTGGCTGCACCGTGACAGGACTCGCAGGAGAAACCGGATGTTACAGCTAGATCAGCACCTTCCGCCTACACGTAGCTCACGGTGTTTTGATCGCTGAAGGGCTTTCAAAACAATCTACCGCATCGAAGAGTCGCAGAGTCTGCACGATCCAACTCCTACCTAAACCGCAAACGTTCGTTCGTGGTTACACATCCAGCACACAAACGGACTTCGGACGGGCGACACAATTCAAGCACTTATTCGTATCGAGATCGACGAAATCTCGCGATCATACTGACCTCCCCCTACAGCAACTCGACGCGATAGCAACCGCAGACACCGCTCAGGCAACCACTTGGAATCTCCACTACGGATTGACGCGCGAACTCCCACCGCGATTGCTCTGGACCAGACCTGCTTGCCTCTTGATCACTAAAATTGAAGAGCACTGCAACCAGCTCGGTGTCCGTTGAGCGTGAGACAGGGGCGGTTGATTTCCGGTTCCACCCAAAGACTCCCAGTGGACGCGTTCGGATGGAATCTCCGCCTCCAGCAGCCCCTCGCGAATCGACTCCATTCAAGGATCTGGACCGCACATGAAGTAGTAACAGCCTGCCGGACTGAACTCCAACACTTGTTCAACCGAAAATCTTCCTGAATAGAATCCGCCGCTCAATTCAGCGGTCTGTTCTCGGAGAGTGGCTGGCTCGACGCGACTCAAGACTGTATGCAACTGAATGTTCTTTAACTTCGCCTGCCAAGCTTGCAGAGCTCGTCCGAACGGCCAATGTCCCAAGTCTTTCACTTGGTAAAGCAAGCGAACTTCGCAATCAGGTGTTTGCTCCAGTGCCCAGTGCCCAACGGAGCATACTTGCCATGGGAGTGATGCCAACGCCTGCAGCCAAGAGCACAAGTGGATTTGAGTTTTCCTTGACGAGATGGAACTGGCCGCTCGGGGCACCTACCAGCAAGCAATCTCTTACGTTGATCGTGTCGTGCAACCAACAACTGAGCCTGCCGTTCTTCTTTGGCTGTGTTTCAGATCTGTCTGACCCCTGCCGTTTAACCGTTATTCTTCAGAACCTCGAGTTGGGCGAGCTTGAGAGACTGTAACAGCGCGTTACTTGAGAATCTCCAGCAAGCGTTGGGCGTACCATTAGATACTGTCCGGGCTGGCAGCTTTTGCCCAGAGGGATCGACGAAGTAAAACGACCGGCAATCACGCGTCTCATCTACAATTTCTGCAACCTCGACAACTCGACACCCCAATATATCCCCAATACTGGGTTGAAATTCGGCTATCAGCCTTGCTATCTTGGCCGAGTGTCGTAATTCGCGTAGCGTCTCGTCGCGTACGTAGGGCCGTTCGCCGACGGACAATCCGAATGGACAAGTAAGTAAGTGGAAGGAGGCGAAGCCCATCAGGACGATCGCTCCTGAGGTAATCCAAACGAATGGAGGTAAGAAAACTGCCCTCGAATTACAAGAGAATAGGTACTGTGGCTGCGGCAATACGACTGTAAATATTGACAAAACTTAGCATTACGATTAGTTTCGCCACCTTTTCGTCGGGCAGCTTGCTTGGCGACACTGCTAATATAATCCTTATCCCCCTCACAATCGGTACAGATGGACTCCACTGATTCCTCACTCGACGAGAAATTGCACAGGTGTGAGGAACGCATTGGGTACTGTTTTGAAGACAAGGAACTGTTGCAGAGCGCTTTGACCCATGCTTCGGGAGCCTCCAATCGTCTTGCTTCCAACGAACGAATGGAGTTCTTGGGTGACTCGGTTCTCGGCTTTACGATTTGCGACAAACTCTACCGAGCACACGACGAATACCTCGAAGGCGAGCTGACTCAGATCAAATCCGCCGTGGTCAGTCGTCGTGTTTGTGCTCGAGTAAGCCATGAGTTGCAACTTGAGGACTGCTTGATCTTAGGCAAAGGCATGCAGCAGTCGCCAGGACTGCCAAAGAGCCTTCTGTCTGATGTATACGAAGCCATAATCGCCGCGATTTACCTGGATGGAGGCATTGCCGCCGCCCAGGAGTTCATTCTCAG
>PKCQ01000473.1 GCA_002862265.1 Planctomycetaceae bacterium
AAAGAAGCTGCAAATATGAAAACGAAGACGGCCGACACACTCTCAAAAACGGCGAGTTCATTGCCGAAGGGATCGTCGAATTGAAATCGACGACCACCAGGGAGGGCTGTGATGTCGAAGGTCAACTCCGAGCCAGCTTCTTTTACCTAAGTAAGAGAGGCTTCGAGGTCTTTGGAATACAAGACGACGAGTGGTCCGCCAGCAGTGACGGAATCCACCTTGCATCTTCCACCGATTTTGCCTTCACCATCATGCTTTGGGATTCCCACGTAATCGGGGCATACTCGGTAGATTTCCAACCGAAGGGGGCTCCATAAAACTGTTTCGCTTTTTCGAGATCAGTGACCGCGAATTCAATGTCGTTAATTTCGTGGTGGATGTTTTGAACCGCCATGTTAGTTCACGAAAGTCGCGGGGAATTTGTATCCATGGCTCCATTATGTATAAAAAACTCCGCACCAAAATGATGCGGAGTTTTGAGAATGCGTGCCGTCGGGTTCAGCGTACTAGCTGCAGCCCATCGAGTTACCGCAGTTGTGGCACAAGTAGCAGTTGCCATTGCGAACCGTGATCGAACCGCAGTTGTCGCAGCTTGGTGCATCCGATTGGAATCCGGCGAACTGCTCCTTTTGCGTGCCCGGTTTGGTCGCAGGCTCAGCGATTGCAAAGCCCGCTCGTTCTAGGCTTTGAGCGTCGACGATGTCGCTGCCACCGGCACAGGCTGAGGTTGCGACTTCACTTGTTTCCACAGGAGCTGTGTTACCGTCAGCCTTGGAAGCTTGGTCAGTCACGGCAGGAGCTGGCGTTTCCGCATTGAGTTGTCCAGTTGCTGCTTCGCGATATCCTGCAAGGAAGTTGATACCCATCCAGCGGAAGATATAGTCCACCATACTCTTGGCGATTCGAATGTCTGGGTTTGTGGTGTGCCCCATGGGTTCGAAACGAGTGTGACTGAATTTGTTGACCAATACTTCTATCGGTACACCGTACTGAAGTGACATCGAAATTGCGGTTCCGAAGCTGTCCATCAAGCCGCCGACGGTCGAACCTTCTTTGGCCATCGTGATGAACAATTCACCAGGACGTCCATCCGGATACAAGCCAACGTTCAAATAGCCTTCGTGCCCAGAGATATTGAACTTGTGAGTGATGGATTGACGAGTGTCAGGCAGGCGTTCGCGACGTGGCTTGTAAACCACCTTTTCGACAACTGCTGCTTCTTCGTCTTTCGATTCCTCGGTGCTGGTATTCAGCGGCTGGCTTTGCTTTGAGCCATCGCGGTAAATCGCGATGGCCTTCAAGCCAAGTTCCCAGCCCCAGAAGTAAGCATCCGCGATGTCCTTGGGAGTAACATCATTCGGCATGTTAACCGTCTTGCTGATCGCACCAGACAAGAATGGCTGAGCGGCAGCCATCATCTGCACGTGGGCTTGCCAAGGAATACTGCGCGTTCCCTTCGCTGGCTTGAAGGCACAATCAAATACTGGCAAGTGCTCATCCTTGATGAATGGAGCGCCTTCGATCGTGTCGTTCTCGTCGACGTATTCGATAATAGACTTCACTTGGTCTTCGGCGTAGCCCATGTTAGCCAAACCGTCTGCAACGGAATTGTTGACGATCTTGAGCATGCCGCCACCAGCGAGCTGCTTGTACTTCACCAATGCAATATCTGGCTCGATTCCTGTGGTGTCGCAGTCCATCATAAAGCTGATCGTACCGGTCGGAGCCAGTACTGTGGCTTGAGCATTGCGATAGCCGTAGCGATCGCCCAGCTCGATGACCTTGTCCCACAATTCTTGGGCAGCTTCCTTCAGGTACGCAGGACCTGCATCTTCGATCTCCTCGGTCGCATCACGGTGCATTCGCATCACGCGTTGCATCGGCTCTTGGTTCGCTTCGTAACGAGCAAATGGGCCGACTACGCCAGCCATTTCTGCAGATGCAAGATTCGCAGAGCCGTGAAGCAGTGCGGTGATCGAACCGCAAATACCGCGTGCTTCGTCCGAATCGTAAGCCGCACCCGAGGTCATGATGAAGCTGCCGAGATTGGAGTAACCTAATCCAAGTGGTCGGTACAAGTGGCTGTTCTTAGCGATAGGAGCTGTTGGATAGCTCGCGTGGTCAACCAAAATTTCTTGTGCGATGAGGAACATACGGCAAGTTGTCGTGAAGCCGTCGACATCGAACGAGCCATCTTCCTTGCGATACTTCATCAAGTTGATGCTGGCCAAGTTGCAAGCCGTGTTGTCCAGGAACATGTATTCGGAGCAAGGATTGCTGGCGTTGATCGGACCGTCGTTGGAGCAAGTGTGCCAATCGTTGATCGTGGTGTCGTATTGCACACCAGGATCACCGCAGTTCCAAGCACAATCGGCCATCGCATCGAGGACGCTACGAGCATCGTAGGTTGGAGGAGTGCCTGAGGCCTTCTCACTCACCCAAGTCGTGGTCCATTCTTGACCTTCGCGAACACAATCCATGAAGTCATCGCTGACTCGGATAGAGAAGTTTGCATTTTGGTAGCAGACAGACGAGTAAGCTTCGCCATTAAAGTTCGCGTCGTAGCCTTCGCGGATCAACGCGTGAGCCTTTTGCTCTTCGCCCCACTTCGACTGGATGAACTCCATGACGTCTGGGTGAGAAACCTTCAGCGACTGCATCTTCGCGGCGCGACGAGTCTTGCCGCCACTCTTTATGACTCCAGCGATAGAGTCATAAACTCGCATAAAGGAAAGAGGGCCGGATGGAGTCCCACCACCTGAGAGCTTTTCGCGCGAGCTTCGAATGGTGGACAAATCAGTGCCAGTTCCGCTACCAAATTTGAACAACATCGCCTCGCTGCTTGCCAGACGCATGATGTCTTCCATGTTGTCATCCACGCTTTGGATAAAACATGCAGAGCCTTGCGGATACTCGTAAGGATTATCAGGCCGCTCGACGATGTCGGTTTCTGGATTGTAATTCCATGTGCACTTCGCACCCGCGACACCATACTCTTGCCACAAACCAACGTTGAACCAAACTGGTGAGTTGAAAGCGCCATGTTGGTGCAAGCACAGCCAGGAAAGTTCACGATAGAAATTCTCGCCGTCTTCGGCACTATCAAAGTAGCCGTCGGCGATTCCCCAATCAGCGATCGTCCGGGTCACGCGGTGAATCAGTTGACGCACGCTGTTTTCGCGCTCTTCGGTTCCCGGTTCGCCATAAAAATATTTACTAACAACGACATTCGTCGCTAATTGGCTCCAGGATTCTGGAACCTCGCAATCGGTTTGCTCGAAAAGAGCGTTACCGTTTTCATCCTTAATCGCTGCACTGCGAACTTCCCAACGCACTGTGTCGAAGGGATCGGTTTCCGCAGGGCAATTGCGCAACTCGATCTTCAAGCCTTCCTCGGCTGTCTTTTTAGAGGCTTTGGACGTACTCCGCGGCTTCGATGCCTTCGTGGCACCTGCCTTTTCGGATCTCGTGCTTCGGCCCTTTCGACGCAATTCCACAGTTGCCATTCATGAAACTCCTTAGAAGCTAAATCATATGTTCCCGAGTGACATTCCCTCACCACGCTCAATCAGAACTCAATTAGAAGGTTTGCAAATCGCTTTCAATCGAAGTGGCGTACGCGCCGTAAAGGCTGGAAAAAAAAGCCTCAATAAAGCCGATCGATAACAACTCTTTCCTGACCCGCCAGACGCAAACTGACGGATGACTAACTGCGTGCCTCCAAGCTACTCGCTAAGATGTACTCAAGATAAGAAATACTGTACCTACGTTCACCGTCATGGTTGTCGTTGGATTCTTTGTGGGGGCAACTCCGCCCGCTTCAAGACTCCTGAAATAGATGTTTTTTTGCATCTGAGAAAGGGTTCTCGACCACTACCTGTAGTGTATCGCGATTTCCCGGCCACAACATCTAGAACTTTTCCAGAGTTTACGGGATCTTCTTGCCGTGTCAAACTCGGTTCGCAAAACGTCTTAAGTGTAATGAGGCAAAGTACTTGGGGCGAAAGTAGGCCCTTTGAGGCTGCGTAGCGTAGGGACTTATGTGAAGACCTAACTTATTTTCAATTAACGGTTTGTGAAGATCTCCAAATACTGAAGTCGGGTGAGTACAAATTGAGATGCCATCAAAAAAAATTCGGATCTTCTTCCACGCTTGGCAAAGTGGGCATGATGGGTCGAGTAAAGAAGCGGCTGGTACATCGGTATGTGCCGCAGGTCTGCATGATCCTCATTTGCATTGGAATTCCTCCTCTTTCGCTCGAAGCTCAAGGTCAATTTACGACAGGCCAACAGGAAGCAAGATCGGTTCGCGAGGCTTTGCATAGCAAGGCCAAGAGACTCGAGTCATTCTTGGAGGAAACACGCGCGAAGCATGGACTACCAGCGGTGTGGGCCGTCAAAGCGACTCTGAGTGATGGTGAGGTCAGCGAAAATCTTGTTCTCGCTGCCTCAGGATTACGAAGAGCCAACGCGACAATGCAGGTCTGTGACAAAGACCTGATTCATCTGGGCTCTTGTACAAAGGCCATGACGGCGACTCTCATTGCACAGCTGATTTCCTGCGGCAAGCTTGATTGGGATACAAAACTGAGAGAGATCTTTGACGATATGGAACAGCTTCAAGCAGGCGTATGGGGCCAAGTCACGGTGCGGCAATTACTCGAGCACCGCAGTGGTGCTCCCAAGGATCTGAATTGGTACGGCATTCAGCGAAAGCATCCCCATGACCCAATCGCTGGTCGCAGGGCGGTGCTGGAATGGCTGCAAGCGAGGCAACGGTCCGCAGATTCCCAATACTCTTACTCCAATATTGGCTATTGTCTCCTGGGGCATATTGTCGAGCACTTGGAGCAGCAGAGTTGGGAAAGAGTCATCAAAGCGAGACTCTTCATTCCTTTAGAGATGGATTCGGCAGGCTTTGGGCCTGTGATAGGGCAGGAAGCACTGTTTCAGCTTTGGGGACATAAAGCGAAATCATCCTTCACAGGACTTTCACAAGGTCTGTTGAGCGGTTCCTCCCAGGCAGGATGGGAGCCGAAGCGAATTGACAATGCGGTGCCTCTGGGGCCCGCTGGCCGCTGCCACATGACGATGAAAGACTGGGCTAAGTTTGTGACGCTTTTTGCTTCTGCCAACCCACCTATTGAAAAATTGGGAATCAAAAAAGAAACTTGGCGGGAACTTACCAGAACTAAGGTGACGAGCGGGGAGCGTTATGCTGGCGGCTGGATCTTAGTTGACAGGGAGTGGGGGGGAGGAGAAGTGCTGAATCATGCTGGCTCGAATACCACTTGGTACTGTGTTGCCTGGGTGGCTCCAAAGAGAGAATTCTTCGTGTTGGTGGCGACCAACTGCTTTGGCAGCGTTCCACCTCAAGCCTGCGACAGCATTGCTGCAGAATTGATAACCACAAAGGATTACTGAGTTATCCCTGGAAAAAGTGCAGCACCATCTTCTTAAGTCTCTTCTTAAGGGTTTTGCTGAATATTCCGATGGCGAACGCTAGGTGCTCCAGCTGCTGTGGGAAATCTAGTTTAAATAGGCAGCTGAGCCGCGTACCATAGAAAAAAGGGGCGTAACCCATTTCGGAACCTCAGGACACTTATCTTCGAAATGCGAATCGGACTCGGTGATAGATCACTCTCATAACCGGCTCGCAGCCAATTTGGACGGTCATGATTAATCAGAACACTGAGCTACACCGAGCCTCCTTAGGCTTGCCGCCAGCGTTGTGCGCTAGGTCACGGCGTCTGATGCTTGTTCTGCTCTCTCATCAACGACTATTCGCCTTCGGAGTGTTTCTCGTCATTCTCTTCTTTGCTCCCTTCTCTGAAGCGCAGGAAGATAAATCTCCAGGCTCTTCTGTCAAAGGGCTTGAAGGTAGCGTCCTGCCGTTTGAGGCAAGGATGTACTTGGATGAAGATGGTGAGCGAGTCTTCTATTTGCCGTCAGTCACCCTCGAAGAAATTCGTCTCCTCAAGCAACGTGATACTCAAAAGGGTGGCTATGAGTTTCGGAAGATTGAAGTAACCGCGACAGTCGGCGAACGGCACGCTGATGTGAAGGCGGATTTTCACGTGCAACTGGGCGAAGACTCCGCTTATGCAGAGGTTCCGCTGAGCTTTGGATCATGCCAACTTGGACTCACTCCTCCACGAGTTGATAACGGTGGTGACAAAGAGTTTCAGAGCAAGTTAGAAGCGACGGTCAACGGCTATCGCTGGATTCTTTACTCGGGACGAAATTTCTCGGAGCAATCGAAAGACCGAGTTTACGGGATCGAGCTGAGTGGAAAATCAAAGTTGACTACCTCCAGCGGACGCAGTTCGCTCCGAATTGCGCTGCCTCTGCAGAGCTGTGAAATCAAATTAGTTTTGCCAGCCAATTCAACAGATGTTCGTCCTGGTGGTGAGGAGTTTCTTGGTGAGCCCAAGAAAGGCGTTGAAGGTATTGAGTACACGATCCTTTCGCGTGGCGGTGATTTTAATATTTCGTGGAAATCAGAAGACGAGTTGAACCGCTTTTCGTCTGTCGAAGCGGACAGTGAAACGCGTTTCGTAGTCACTGATCCGAGTACTCCCTGGAATGCAACGACCAAGATGACTTTGCGATGGTTCGGCGACAACCAAAATGAGCCACTGTTGCTGACGCTGCCAAAGGGAGCTCGATGGCGAGAGCGGCCGCAAGGTGATTTCGAACGATTTCAAGTTTCACTCGTCGTCGATGAATCCACAGCGGATGAGAACGTGGCAGCCCAGTATTCGCTGCAAAACATTGATCCAGATCAGTTTTCGAGTATCGAAGTCACTCTTGAATGGGAGTACCTGCCGCCGTTGATAACTACCGCGACAAGAGGACTAGCCTGTGATATCGCGATCCCGAAAGTCACCGACTTGGATTCTCATCGTGGCGTGATCGCTTGTGAAACACCAGCTGAATTCATTGTTCGGTATGACCACAACGCGGCGTCTACATTTATTCAACGCAGCCAAACCAGTGATTCTTTTGCTTGGCAACAATTACAGTTCGGCTTTTCGAAAGAAGAAGTGGGAATACGCTTGGTCTTCCGCAAGGAAGAAGCCTTGCCAACCTTTCGACCAGTCTACTTGGTGGAAGTCGAGAAGTCTAAGCTGCGATTGACCGCGTGGCTAGATTGTTCCTTCAACTCCAATCAGCGAGCGCCCAATCTTGGCCTTTTGTTTGGCGACTGGAGTCCGCTCGAAAACACCGCAACTGCATATCCCGTTTCAGCAGATCCAGGTGCAGAGGAAGGAGAGCTGCTGCGAATTGAATCGCGCAGTGACGGTAGCCATCGAGTTACACTTCCATCGACTGACCGCTCGTCCTTCGACGGTAATCGCCGACCGAGGCAGATCTGGCAGTTGACTGCTGAGAAAACGTTGTCTGGCCCAGAATCGCTGGAATTTGTGATCCCACAAATCATCCGTGGGGAGGATATTGGCACTGCAAATCATGGTGCCGGAATACTCATTGTGTCATCACAAGATGAGATACTCCTGAGATTCCAGGACTATAACAGCCAGGGACTGTTGCCGGACGTGTTTTCCGAGGATCTTTCTCGATACTTAAGAACGGAATCTATCCGACAGCCCTACGTTTTTCGATTTCAGAGCAATTCTGACCAACCCAAATGGGTAGGGAAAGCGAATGTGCTACCTCGCTCGGTTGTTGCACGTGAATCCGTGGTGCTCACGCTGTTGCAAAATGAGCTTCAGGTTCGGCAAGACTTTGACCTTAGCATCGCGAATGTCCCTGTCTTTCGACCACGGATTGCGGTTCCTGTCCGCGAGGATCAGACCCCTGATGCGAAGTCTCAACGCGTTCTATTCTATGTTGGCGACTTGCTGACATCTGCTGTTCCTATTGAGCTGTTGACTGGAGAACAACTGTCTCAACGAACCGAGCGAACGACCAGCAACGTAGATGCAAAGCAAACATGGCAAGTCTACGAGCTTGTCGCAGCCTCTGAACTGAGGCGAAATGTATTGTTGCGTGTTGAGTATCAGCAGCCATGGAGCAGCGGTGCCGCAGGCAGCGCGAGCCCAAGTCCCGATGATTCGAGCGAACAGATCCCGTTGGCTGTTCTACTCGAGCCGTCTGAATATATCGCGACTACACGCGAAGTCTCGCTCGCAAACGCACGTGTTGCTGCTTTGTTGGGATTGCCGCGAGGAGACGCAGGTACGAATTGGATTCCACTGGCTTCCCAGCAGCCTTTGAAGACCAGTGCGGATTCTGCTGTCCTCCTACTACGGTTGCTGCAGGATCAGAACCAATCTGCTGAAAACCTAGTCGTTTCCAACATTTGGTTGCAAAGTATTGTTGGTACGGAGGCACGCCAAGATCGGTTTGTAGCAAGGTTCTATACTACGGAAGACGAGATTAAAATTAAGTTAAACGAAAGCGTCAACTTGCGGCGTGGTGCTTGGCGGGTGGTGATTGACGGGCGAGAGGTGCGAGACGCTTATGTTCCGCCAGAGGATCTGTTTCGTATCCCAGTTTCATCCACGGAGGACGGTCTCCACTCTGTCGAAGTTATTTATACGATTCTTTCCAGTCTAGAGAACTGGAGTGCCTCGAAGGTCAGTGTGCGCGTTCCAGAGATAATGGATGCCCAGAACCTGGGACGATTCTTCTGGCAAGTAGCTACTCCACGGACGCAACACTTGGCTTGGACACCTGAGCGGTTGATGCCAGAGTGGACTTGGGAATGGAACGGATTCTGGTGGAATCGCGCGAACTCGCGAGACGAGTCGAACATGCTGCGTTTGATGCAAGTAGACGAAGTCAGACTACCTGCGTCGACTAATCGTTATCTGATGAGTGGAGATCTACCGACTCAAACCTTGAGTCTATGGGTGATCCCCCGATTCCTACTTTGGTTCCCAATAGGTCTGGTGGCGATTGGGAGCACAGTACTCATCCTAAATGCCAAATGGGCCAGGAGTCCGCAGGCTGTCCTACTGCTAGCTCTGTTGATCGCGAGCGCAGCCATGATTGTCCCTGACCTGGCATTCCTATGCGGCCAGACAGCACTCGTCTCCGTATCGTTGGTAGTCTTGGTGACTCTGACTCACATTGCGATTGAATCTAGGATGCGTCGCAGAAGCGTGTTCGGACCACGCACCGCCCGGGATGGTAGTGATCAAATTTCTGTTGGCAATTCAGATCGCTGGTCGGACTTCACAAAGGATCCACCATCCAGCGTGGCGGAGGAAGTGTCGTCATGACGCGCTCATCTCCGTTTTATCCAATGCGCTGTTCGCTGTTTGCTGCCATCTTTCTTCTGGGGGCAAGTATTTGCCAAGCACAGACCAGCAGCTTATTTCAAGAAGATGATGATTTTGATGTCCTCAAGGTCTATGTGCCGTCGAGCCAATTGAAAGAGATCTTAGATCTTGCGAGAGATCAAAAGTATCCTCCAACGGAATTGGATCGGCTGGAGCTACTACTCAAGGCAAGACAGCAGCGAAGAGAAAGCGGAGTGCTCGGGCAACCCGCGCTTGACACCGCAATCTATGTCGCACGACTGGAGAACGACCGGCTCATTTCGGAACTGTCTTGTTTCCAATCGAGTGGCAAAGGCTTGCTACGGCTAGGGGAAACATCAGTGGCACTTGGACGTGCTCGCGGTGTTGACTTAGACGAACTGCAATTTGTTGATGAACTCCGCATGGCCGCAAACGGTAGCATGCAGATTCTCGTCGACGGCCCGACGAAGCACTGGTTGAGTTTCGCGCTGAATGGGAACGCGGCGAATGATCCAAGTTTTCAACTCAAGCTGCCTGCCGCGAAGCAGGCATTCTGCTTTGTGGTTACACGTGATGACGTGAGCCTTCAGTCCGATGATGTTTTGGTCGAAAGTATCGATTCACCTTTGCGTTTTCTACCCGAAGATTGGCCAGACAGAACAAGCTTTGCAAGTTCTGGAATTTCTACTCAACGACGCTGGTGGATGATTTATCTCGGAGGCAAACGCGAGTTCGCTTTAGAAACAGTTGGGACAGACCTCAAGGCCAAGTCACCTTTTCGACATTTGGCGCGCAAAGGCATTGTCGAGTTTAAGGTTTCGCCGAATGAAATCTCCGTAGCCGCGAGGTTTGATATTCTCGAGCGAGACTTATTGTCCCCACTGCGATTGAAAGTGGCCTCTAATCTCCGGATTTCCTCTCTGCGTCTTAACGGCAGTCCTATTGGCTGGACAACGCAGGTTGGGTCAGAACCCAATACATCACTCTTGGAACTCGATGCAGAGAGATTGGAAACACTTACGGCCCGCAATATCGAGGCTGCACCCTCTATTTCTGAGTCCGCCGATCCGCAGGTAAGCTCAGACACTGCTTCGAATCCTCGAGAAGCAGTCGTACTAGAAAGTGTGGATGTGCTCGAACTAGAGGCGGTCACGCCTGTTTCCGACGATGTCGACTTGTGGCGAATGCAGCTACCGCGACTGGCGGTGTCCGAATGCTTTGTCATCGATGGTGTTGCCCAAGTCAAAGCGGCTCCGCAGTTCACTGTTTTGGAAGCCAATTCGGAAAGTGGCGAGGTACTGGACCTGAAGCAAACAGCGAGTAGTTCAACAGAAACAGAAGAGCCGCTTCGACACCAGATGAATTGGAGCGGCGATGTTCCCAAGATTAATGTTCAGCTAGCTGAGAATATTTCAAATTGGGAGGCAGAAGGCCTACACCGCTTTTCTTTGAATCCGAGATGGTTACAAGCGGAAAGCATTTTACGCGTTTCGTCCGGCAAGACACAGAGCAATGAAGTGAGCATTCGCGTAGGCGAACAATGGGTAGTCGACGAAGTCGAGGTGTTGGATTCCGAAACAGTACCGCTTGCAACGAGCATTATTGAGCCAGCACCTGATGCGGAAGGGCCGACGATCATTGTCGTGCATTGGGATGATCAACGCAGCGAGGTGAATTTTCAGCTGAGTGTAAACGGACATCGAGCACTTCAGAATGAAGGTGAGCGTATTCGAAGGCTGCTGACGCTCCCAAACTCAAATCAAGTCGATAACTATGTCTTGAAACCCAGCGGTCGATATCGCGTTGATTTAACGGCGAATCTGCTCATGTTCCAAATTCAAGACGTAAACCTTCCCGTATGGCAACGAGAGCTGATCGACGATGCTGACTCTCAATGGATATTCCAGGGAGTTCGACGCACGATTCCTCCGATCCAACTAGTGCAGGAACCTGCGAGATTTTCCAGCAAATCTACGGGGTGGGTTAGCGAAATCGATAACTCAGCAATTCAAAACACTTGGGTGACAGTGTTAGAGCCAGACAATGAGGTGGATTTTGTACTACTTCAGATGCCTCCCGTAGTCGATGCCTCACAGATAGATTTCCGACTGAGCAAGGGGAAAGAGTCTCTAAGATTCGATGTTTTGCGGCGTGACGACGAAAATCTACTCGTTCGTGTACTGTTAACCGAACCACTGAGCAAACGCACGCTTCTCCAAACTAGTTTTAGGCACTCCGGGGCTGCCGTGCCAATAGTCACTTTTCCTGATGCGACAGAAAAGACCATTACTCTCTTTTGCACACCTAGCATTCTGGCAAAGATAGACTTTGCTGGCCTCCCCAAAGGCGCAATCGAGTTTTTGCCAAATATCGAACACGGTGAGTATCTGAGTTTAGAATCCTCCGAAATCTTCATGCAAGAAAATGAGTCGAATTGGGTCGGCTTGCGGATAGCTGAGGAGATGCAGTCCCAACTACCACTGGATTCTCGCAATCCCACAGTTGCTCAAACTGGTTGGGTAGTCTCAGAGAAGATTGAGCATTGGCTAACCAGTCTCGAAAAGGCTAAGCATCGAGTCGAATGGGTGGTCGAGCCAGGTGAATCCAACTTGTTTCAAGTTCGCATTCCAAAGGATTGGCGTTTAAGTGATGCAAGAGTCGGAGAGCGACCTTTGCGTTTGATTGCAACCGAGAGAAAGCTGGCTATCAGTGTTGAGCCACGGCAGAAAACGCGGA
>PKCQ01000472.1 GCA_002862265.1 Planctomycetaceae bacterium
CCGCGAGTTGCGCCGGAAGAAGTTGGTACGAGTTCCCAGCATCTGGCCGAAATCGATAATCTTGTCGCGGAAGGCATCGCCCAGAAGAGGATGCCGGGATGTGTCATCGCCGTCGGCCACCGCGGCAAGCTAGTAATGCTCAAGGCCTATGGTAATCGGCGCCTGTTCCCCGAGCCAGAGCCGATGCAAACTGACACCGTATTTGACATGGCTTCGATTACCAAGCCCGTTGCCACGGCGACCAGCGTGATGGTTCTGCTTGAGCAAGGTAAGATTCGCTTGCGAGACCGAGTGGCCGATATCATCCCCGAGTTCGGAGTGAATGGCAAAGACCAGATCACCGTACTTCAGCTATTAACGCACCAGGGAGGATTGATTCCTGACAATGCCTTGAAGGACTATTACGACGGAAAGCAGAAAGCTTTCGAACGAATCTACAACCTGGAGACCTATGTCGATCCCGGAAGTAAGTTTGTGTACACAGATGTTGGTTTCCTCCTCTTGGCAGATCTTGTCGAGAAGCTCAGTGGCAAGAACGTGCACGAATTCTCGCAGGAGCACGTCTTTGGGCCGTTAGGCATGACCGAAACGGGTTATGTTCCGGCTAAGTCCCTGCAAGCACGCTGTGCTGTGACCGAACAAAGAGACGGTGAGTGGATTCGTGGGCAAGTTCACGATCCACGAGCTTATGAGCTCGACGGAATCGCGGGCCATGCAGGCTTATTCTCAACGGCAGAAGACTTGGCAGTCTATGCGCAGATGATGATCGGCGGTGGCAAGTACCAGGGGGAACGCATTCTCAGCGAAGCCACGGTTCAACTGATGACAAAGGCTTACACGGTCAACGGCGGTACTCGCGGGTTGGGCTGGGATAAGGCTACACGCTATTCGTCGAATCGCGGAGAATTGCTCAGCGAAAGCGCATTCGGCCACGGCGGATTCACCGGAACGGTTTTGTGGGTCGATCCGGAACTGGATCTGTTCTATATTTTTTTGAGCAATAGAGTACATCCTAATGGCAAGGGTTCGGTCAATCATTTGGCAGGTCGTATCGGTAGCGTCGTTGCCTCAGCCATTGACTCTTTTCCTAGCGATGAAGGTGGGCAAGCCGAAGCGGGAAAGCCAGTGAAAACGGGACTGGATGGCCTGCTAGAAAGCGACTTCGCAGCTTTGATTGGACAGCGAGTCGGCTTGATCACAAATCATACGGCGCTTGATTCTCAAGGCCAGTGGATCGTGCCTTTGCTGCACAAGGCACCAAATGTCAATTTGACTGCAATTTTTAGTCCTGAGCATGGTTTAGCTGGCAGGCTGGATATTCCTGAGATCGGAGATTCGGAGGAAAACGCAACAGGCTTGAAGGTCTTCAGCTTATACGGCAAGTCTCGCAAGCCAACGCCAGAGCAGATGCAACAAGTTGACTGTCTTGTCTTCGATATTCAAGACATCGGCACTCGTTTCTACACGTACATTTCGACCATGGGACTGGCAATGGAAGCGGCTGCCAAGGCGGGCAAAGAATTCATTGTGCTTGACCGCCCCAACCCCATTGGCGGCGAGGTAGTGAGCGGTCCTATGATGGATGAAGACAAATTTTCCTTCGTGGGCTTTCACTCTTTGCCGGTTCGCCATGGCATGACCGTCGGTGAGCTGGCCAAAATGTTCCAGCAAGAGCGTGGGCTGAAGGAGCTGAAGCTGACTGTGGTTCCTGTGGAGAACTGGCTGCGTGGACAGCTCTACGACGAGACTGGATTGCTGTGGGTGAATCCCTCTCCCAACATGCGAAATCTCAATCAAGCTCTGCTCTATCCTGGCATCGGATTGCTCGAAACAACGAACTTGTCCGTTGGGCGTGGCACTGATACACCTTTTGAGATCTTTGGTGCACCCTGGATCAATGCTCAGCAGCTAAGTCGTAAACTCAACGGCCTTCATCTGCCGGGAGTTCGTTTTGTGCCTCGGATGTTTACTCCTGAGTCCAGTGTGTTTGCAAAGGAAGAATGCCAGGGTATCAATATCTTGATCACCGATCGGCAGGCGTTACAGCCACTTCGAACTGGCTTCGCGATCGCAACGACTGTGCGAAAGCTCTATCCCGATGACTGGGAAGTGGACCGCTATTTGCGGTTGCTTGGCAATCAGAAAACACTGGACTTGCTCAAGTCCGGCGTGCACTTCGATAACCTCATGGATAACGCGCGAGCCCGACTGCATTTGTTTCAAGCTCGAAGAATGAAATATCTGATGTACTGATCTGCTTGGATTAAGCTGAGCGATCCGGTACTCGACAAGGCATCCGCAAGCGCGGGACGACAAGCTGCTTATGCGAATGCGTGAGCAGGATGCGAAATTTTCTGCTCTAAGATTCCTACTCGTGCCGCAAGGCTTCGATTGGATTCATCTGTGCTGCGCGGATGGCGGGGAAGAGTCCGAACACGACTCCCACGACCAGCGACACCAAGAACGAAACTGGAATCGAGATTGGGACGATCGCAGGCGTCACATTGCTGATCACCTCAGGAAGCGACTCGGGGTAGTTCTCCGCAGCAAATTTTCGTAGCCAGACGAAAAGTGGCACGCAGGAGATGCCAATCACAATTCCGATCGCACCTCCCACTACGCTAAGTACGCCTGCTTCAACTAGGAACTGAGAAATGATGTCGCGTTGCTTGGCTCCAAGGGCGCGGCGAATCCCGATTTCACGAGTCCGTTCGGTGACTGTGGCGAGCATGATGTTCATGATGCCAATTCCGCCGACTAACAACGAAACAGCAGCGATAATCGCGGCGAGCACTAGGAACAATCGTCTTTGTTGCTTGGCTTGTTCGATCAGCTCAAGCGGAACGACGACGGAGATATCTTCCATGTCGTCGTGACTCTTGAGAGCATCTTCCACAAGCGCTGCTGTAGACTTCACATCCTCTACATCTCGCACCGTTAGGGTAATTTGATTTAGCTGGATTTCTTCACCGCTGAAGGAACCACCAGCCCGACGGACGACAGTGTCGCCGATACGCTGCTGCAAGGTCTTGATTGGGATGTAGATATCGTCCTTAAAGCTTTGGGCTTCCATCGAGCCACCAATGGCGGCTGAGTCATTTCGAAACTCGAGCACGCCGACCACTTGGTAGAAGTCCGTGTGCTCGGGCAGGTAAACGCTTTTCCCGATCGGGTCTTCGTAAGGGAACAGAGTTGCAGCGACTTCAGACGCTAGCACACAAACCGAAGCACGTTGGAAATTCTCTGCATCGGTAATAAAGTGCCCGCGATCCACGGTCAAACGTGTGGTGTCGGCATATTCGGGAGTACAGCCAACCAATCGACCTTCTACGGTGCGGTCAGCGAACTTGAAGGTTCGCTTGATTTCGCGAATAGGAATAGCGCTGCGAATGGTCGGCACCGTTTGCAAAAGCATGTCGAACTCAGCGCGCTTCAAGCCATAGGGCGTGATGCCACTCTGAGCCAATTTGTCTGTCGGCGGCGGCACCGAACGCACCATGATTGTATCGGCGCCCAAGCTGGCGATCTGCCGCTGAGCCTCATTACTGATTCCCTCACTGATGGCGAGCAAGCAAATAACACTCGCCACGCCTATCAAGATACCCAATACCGTAAGAAAAGATCGGAGCGGGTGGAGCAGCAGGCTTTTGATCCCTAGCCCTAGGGTTCGCATCCATAGCATGACTCAATTAGCCTATTCGTCACCAACGGGAAGAAGCTCGAGAGCTCGCTGAGCTGCGGCCTTGCGCGATTCTTCTGAATTTGTTGCATCGGATTGTAGTAAGCCGTCGCGAAGCCGCACGACTCGTTTTGCTCGCTCGGCGACTTCGTCTTCGTGCGTAACCATAATGATTGTTCGGCCTTCACTATTGAGCTCGTCGAACAAAGCCAGGATCTCGTTGGTTGTTTTGGAGTCCAAGTTACCCGTTGCTTCGTCGGCGAGCACAAAATAGGGATCATTGACCAAACTACGAGCGATCGCCACACGTTGCTGCTGACCACCAGAAAGCTGGGTGGGCCGGTGATCCAGGCGATCGCCAAGTCCCACGCGATGCGCCAATTCGATACAGCGATCGCGTTCTTGAGCTCCCAGCCGCCCTTGGTAGTACAGGGGCACCTGAATGTTCTCGACGACTGTTAGCTGTTGAATTAAATTGTAGGACTGAAAGACAAAGCCAATTCTGCGAGAGCGAATCTCAGCCAGTTGATCGTCTGTCATTGTGGCGACGTCATCTTCGCCCAAGAGCAATTGGCCGTTGGTCGGCTGATCCAAACAGCCGAGTAAGTTCAGAAGAGTACTTTTTCCTGAACCGGAAGGGCCCATGATCGCGACATAGTCACCTTCAGGAACGTTAAAGGAAACGCCGCGCAAAGCGCGGACAGTTTCGCTTTTCAGTACATACTCTTTGGTAAGTTCTCGGATGGTACAGGCGTGCATCATTCATCACAGTAAGGAGGGGAATCTAACTTCCGTTGGTTGTTATCGAGGTCCACCTCGGCCTCCTCCGCCGCGGCCACCACTGCCGCCTGGACGTCCTCCTCCACCAGCACCGCCTCGGCCGCCGCCACCGGCGCCTTTCATCATGGCGCCCATCGCTTTGATCGCCTCCGCCTTCTCAATAGTGCCGTCCTTATTAGAGTCGGCTCTGGAGAGGAAACCCTTGGTGCGTTCTTCCAGCTTGCCCATTTCTTCCGGATCCACTTTGTCGTCACCGTTGGTGTCATACTTTTGGAACATCCCGTCGACCATCTGTTGCGTCCGAGGATCAACTGCAGTTGCATTAGGGTCTGGAGCACCAGGCTTTCCTGCGTCTTTTCCGATTTCGCGAAGCTGCTCACGATCAGTTACGTCTTCCACTTCAGGGAACTCCATCAGAACAAGGTGCTTTCGTGGATTGAGCACGATTCGGTCGCCTTCTTCCAAGCCGCTTTCGATAGTTACCATTGCATCGTTAGTCGCACCAATCTTGATCTCAGGCGTCTCCCAGGGCTTATCGCCACTACCTTCCTTCAGGCAGAAGTGATGCCCCTTAAATTCGTAGACACCATGAACCGGAATCTGCAGCGCATCAGGGATCTGAGAAACGAAGATATTGACTTCTGCTGTCATGCCAGTGCGGATCGTCTCCGGTGGATTAATGATCTCAATGTATGTGGCGTACTCTTTCACTGATGAGTTAAACCAACTGCCGGGTTCAGCATACTTATTGACGCGAACCACCTTAGCCAGCATGTCTCCCGGTACCGCCCCGACCTTCACTTTAGCCGCCATTCCTTGAGCAATCAAAGTAATCCGAGACTCATTTACGTCTGCTTTGACTTGCATCTTGGTCGGGTCAGGCAGCTTCAGAATGGTTTGTCGTTCGCGAACGCTGGCGCCTTCTTCCACCACGAATTCAGCACCACCACGGCTACTGAATTTGTTGTTGTAAACCACAACGCCCTCGTCGGGCGAGTAGATCACACACTTGGCAATTTGATCTTCAATCTCTGCTAACTTGGTCTTTTCTTCGGCGAGTACACTTTCGTCCGACTTGAGTTTTGCTTTTGCAGCTTCAATGTCGCTCTCAAACTGAACTTTGTTCTTTTCCTTGGTTAGCTCGTCCAGGACTTTGAGTTTTGCATTGGCCGCATCTAGCTTATTCTTCGCATTGATGACGGCGAACTCTTCAGCCTCAATCTGTAGGCCCTTGATCATGCCCTTCGCTGCCATGCGCTTAGCGCTCTCGAGCGTCAGTTCCGCTTTGCGCAGCTCTTGCTGAGACAAAGCTACTTCGCTGAGCAGTGTTTTTCGCTCGGACAGGTAAGTGCCTTCTAGATACTCCTGAAGAGATATCTGAGCGGTCTTCACAGCAGCTTGAGAGCTGATGACAGTCGCCTCAGCACTTGAAACACTGATTCGCTGGGAAGTGACTTCACTCTCAAGCGAGGAAGAGTCCAGCTCGACCAGCTTGTCGCCCTTCTTCACATAGGCTCCCTCTTCGATCACCCAAAGGATCGAAGTTCCACCTGAGCCGCGCGTTTCGACCTCGCAGTTGATGTCTACGTTGCTGCTACTCTCCACCTCGCCCTGTTCGCGGACGATGTGATCGAACGGTCCCCGCGTGACGTCTTCGAAGATGAGCTCTGCTTGGCTTTCAGCCGAGTCAGACGGAATCGTGGTGTAATACGCGTATCCACCACCACCGAGGAAAACCATCAGAATTACCAAGATGTTTGTGACTCGGCCTGCAGTTTTTTTACGATGCCAGGAGGTCATCGAATTCTCCGTGGAGTTAGGTTAGTTGGGGTAGCGTGGCCAATCGCGGCAAGCAGTTTCCCCACAGCTGATTCATAGTAGTTCGCTGCCAATGTTTCTCCATGCATTGGCACTGCAGTCGCCGTAGAAATACGTGCGAGAGCCACTCTTTTTCAAAGCTTTTCAACGATTTCGTGGGGCATGAGGGAGGTATTTATGCAGGTTGCTCGCGGTACTGACACCCGCTTCTCGTTGGGGACTGGAACTCTGGAAAAAACCGCTGGAGAGCTTCAACCCTTGCGATCACCTTAAGTTTCGCGATTTCAACCAGTGAATTCCAGTGAGAAATGGCCGGGAAGTGACATTCTAAGACTTTTCTTTTGAGCCGTGACCTAAGTTGTCCACTCGACCGCGATAACGATTACTGCCGGGGAGGAGAGGTGAGCCAAGCCCCCTGCAACCAGGACCAAGCAACTGGACGTGTTTGCCCCGATTCCCCGGCGAACTCCCAGACTCAGTTTCAGCACTTCGTTCAAATCACGCCCTGAGAAGGAAGCTCGATCATGGCAAAATTCTACGTTCAAAGCGGCAATGTAAAGACTGTTATCACAGCCGACGACAGCGAAAAGGCTGCACTTTGGGTCGTTCATAAGGCACTACAACAAGTCATCCCAGTTTACGAAGATGCCGGTCTTACCCCTGATGAAAAGAGCGAAGTCACGATTGTTCAAGGTGTGATGGTGCTTGGGAATGACATTCGCATTAACGAAGTCGGGTTTGACCGCCACGACGGTGAGACACTGGATACCTTCGAGATACTAGTGCAGTGGCATCAACTGATGATTGCACTCGAGCGATTGCAAGCACACTTAGACATCCAGGAGGAGTCACTTGAGGAAGAATCAGTATCAGTCGAATCCATGCGCCGGTTTTAACAAAAAACGCACTTGGTGGACTAGAGGAGGGGATGGAATCAAGCTCCCTTTTGCCTCCAACGCAAAGTGAGATCAGCCAAGCGCGTCCGACTAGGGCGTCGCGCGCGGTTAAATGGGCTTGAGCAATATATTGCAACAGGGTTTGTGGTTGTCTACCCGAGGCTACTTCCCTAACTGGCAGCTTCCAAAATCCAAGTTGCCACCGGAGAGTATGACTACGACTCGTCTTCCGCGAAACCGACCCGGATGACCGATCAGTGCCCCAAGTGGTACCGCTGCCGAAGGTTCGACAACGAGTTTTGCCGTTTCGACGATCTTGCGCTGCGCGAGCAAAATTTGCTCCTCAGCAACTAACAGCATCTCGCGTAGCTTGGACTGAATGATCGGGAAGGTTAGATTGCCCAGTGAGGTACGCAGCCCGTCCGCGACGGTGTCATAGCGTTCGGGCGGTTCGATCTTTCCGGACTTCAAGCTCCTATAGGCGTCATCGGCCCATGCTGGCTCCGCCCCGTAGACTTCTATTTCGGGCCGCGCCTCTGACAAAGTAACTAGAGTACCTGACATCAGCCCACCGCCACCGACCGGCGCGATAACTTGCTCTAGCTCTGGTACTTGTTCCAGCACTTCGAGAGCCACCGTCCCCTGCCCAGCAATAATGCGAGGGTCGTCAAAAGGGTGGACCAAGCTGGCTCCGGTTTCTTCCTGGACTCGGGCCGCAGCGGCTTCGCGTGAAGGCGTGTCGGTTTCACAGAATTGGGGTTCGAATCCGATCGAACGCACTGCTTCAACTTTGGTCTTGGCGGAATTGTGAGGCATGACGATGTGAGCTGGTATCCCGCGAATCTTGGCCGCTCGAGCTAGCGCTGCTGCGTGATTACCAGAAGAGTGAGTAACCACCCCACGAGACGCTTGCTCTTCACTCAGTTGCAGTACGGCGTTCAGCGCGCCGCGTGCCTTGAAGGCTCCGATATGCTGCAAATTCTCGGCCTTGAAATACAGCTCACAATCCAACTCTGTAGACAGACGCTCGCAGAGTAGGCAGGGTGTTCGATTGACTCGATCACGAATTCGCTCATAGGCGGCTTTTACGTCGGAAAGGCAAACGGAATCTTGAGCCACAATAACTGCTTTCGGGGTGGAGAATTCGATTCAGTGCTAGTGTCGCAAAACAGCTGTACACTGATACAATTTTAATCCTCGGCGCGTGCTCGCCACCCCCCACGAAACACGTTCACAACTTATGCACTTGCCTCTCAGCCTCAGATTCGATCGTAGAGTCGAATGGAGCTCTTCATGAAACAAGGTCCGTCCATCTCGCACATCCGCGGCGAGTACCCTGAGTTTACTTGGGTTGCAATTTTTGTTGGTTGGGCGATCGGAGTGTTGCTTACCATCTCGGTCGCCTACGCCTCGCTGATGCTGGGATTTTCGATTGAAGGATCGGAACTCGCTGCAATTCTTGGCTGGGGTGTCCTACGTGGTGTTATGCGCCGCACCAGTATCGTTGAGAATAATATTAATCAAACCATTGCATCTGCGGTCAACGGAGCCTCAAGTGGGATAATGTTTAGCGTGCCGGCGCTTTTAATTCTCTCGGCCAAGGATCCCAAATTCGCAAGTCTCGCCGAAATTAATCAGCCACTCTTGATTCTCGCCGCAATCACTGGCTGTATCCTTGGCCTGTGCTTTGTGATTCCGCTTCGCAAGCAGATGATCGACTTTGACCGCCTGGCATATCCAGGTGGAATCGCTGTTGCGACAATCCTCAAAAGTCCTGGGGCTGGCGTTCAAAAAGCGATACTTCTGCTTGGCGGCGTAGCAATAGCCGGGGTCGTACAAGTTATCGTACTTAGCTCGGTGGGAAGTGATTCCAACCTGCCGGTCGGCGACGCCCTCGGTCTACCACCGATGCTCAACATGGCATTCTATGTGTCAATTATGACAATCGGCGTTGGCTATCTTTCTGGAAAGGGCGGATTTTGGTTTGGTGCGGGAGGCTTCATCTGCTACTTCCTGTTATCACCATTGCTGTCGGGTTTTGCAGCAGATGACGTCGTCGCCATGACGGCCGATCCTAGCAAAATGCGAGTCGAATTGTATCGGCCAGCTGGCATCGGCATGCTGATTGGAGCCGCAATCGGCGGAATCGTTGCGGCTCTTCCGATGATCTTAAGCGCAATAGGATCCCTACAAGGTGCGAAGGATCGAAGCGGTGGGGATATCGCCAAAAAAGACGAGCTGCCAATCTGGATGCTGTATTTGATGATTGCCGTCGGCAGCATTTTGATGATTTCGATCGCCTGGTACGTCGGCGCCGGGGAACTTTCGATTGGCCTAGCTCTGCTGATGGCTGTGCTTGGAGTCGCGTGGATATGGGTAGCCGGAGTCATCGTTGCTGAATGCATCGGACGGACAAACTGGTCACCACTTTCTGGCATGACATTGATTGCAGTCACTCTGCTGATCTTCTCGATCAAGGGAAGTACGGACACGCTAACGACAATTCGGGTTTCAATGATTGTTGGCGCTGCGGTCTGCCTTGCCGTGTCCCAAGCTAGTGACATCATGCTCGATCTCAAGTCTGGATACCTAGTGGGCGGAGTTCCCAGAAGGCAGCAAATTGCTCAATTTGTCGGGACATGGCTCGGCCCGATCATCGTGGTGTGGTTGATGATGCTGTTGCACGAACAACGCGGCATGGGTTCAGAGTCGCTCCCAGCTCCCCAAGCTGAGGCACTCGCCACCACTATCGAGTCAATTGTAAGCGGCGATGTTCCGGCCTATCGCTACACGGCTGGCGCGGGCATGGGGCTCATGCTGGCGCTGAGTGGACTTGGAGGAATCGGTGTATTGGTCGGCCTCGGTTTTTACATGCCGTTCGGCATCGTGCTGACCTACACGATTGGTAATATCCTGCGGGTGCTCAGCGATAAGTTTATGGGTAAGCAATTCGGCTACGAAGTTGGAGTCCCAATAGCCGCAGGTCTCATTGTTGGCGAGGCTCTCGTGAACGTAGGTGACGCGGTAATTCAGATCTTCCTCAACTGATTTAGGTTTCGTCCACGCAACGCCCCATCTCCAGATTCCAGCAAGTATCCACCTCATTGGTTAGACATATGAACTTCACCCCACTATTCATCGCTGGACAAGTACTCTTGTGGATAGGTTTCCTTGGCGGAGCCTTCTTTACGGTCTTACGGCTAGAGAACACCGATGCAGCTTGGAGTACAATCCCGTGGGGTTATTATGGCGTCGCGGCGTTAGTTGGAATTGGTGGTGTCGTACTTCTGCGTCTCAACAAAGCTGCACAGGCAGTCAATGTTGAATCCACAGGTGCCGAACTTACGGCGGTGCAAGAGTCTCTGTCCAAGGCATCGGAGAGAGTCGCTAACCTGCGAGGTAGTCTGGAAGACATGAGCTGCGAAGATGTCTTGGAGTACATCGACGAAGAGTGTGCTCCTCTACTAGCGGATTTCGCAGACGGACGAATGTCTATCTCAAATCGCTTCGGAACCAAACGGTACGCTGAAGTCATGACAGAATTTGCTAGCGGCGAGCGATATCTGAACCGCGCCTGGTCTGCTGCTGCTGATGGATATGTGGACGAAGTTGATGCCTCAGTTGGCCACGCCAACGCTTTTTTGTTTGCCGCCGTCAGTTCACTGCAGAATGCCTCGCAGAATAAAGAAAACTTCTCAGCCTAACACCGTCTGCTCCTTTCAGCCTGGCTATGCAGCACTCACGTCCTATTCGCTTCGAGACGCTTTCCACTCGTAGCTTGCCCGTGGCCTGCCGTGACTTGGCGAAGCAGGACACCATGCTCAGGGAAATCCTCGATCAGCATGGCTGTCCTCCGTTATGGGGTCGTAAACCAGGCTTTGCCACGTTAACGCATATCATCCTGGAGCAACAGGTCTCCCTGAGTTCCGCAGCTGCTATGAACGATCGCATTCGAAAGCATTGCGGTGGCCGTGTTTCCGCTAAACGCGTTGTCGAGCTCGGTGAGGCTGGCTTGCGAGAGCTCGGGGTGACGCGACAAAAGTCACACTACATTCATTTGCTCGCCGATAAGGTACATGCAAGACGCCTTCGGCTTGCCACATTGCCCAATCTTTCGCCCGATGAAGCTCGACTATCGCTTCAGTCACAAAAAGGAATCGGAGTCTGGACCACGGAAGTCTACCTCCTCATGGCCCTGTGTTATCGTGATGCTTTTCCCATCGGTGATCTAGCCCTGATTCGGGAGCTAGGTCATTTACTTGGCAGAGACATGAACTGGGACGAAGTGCTCGAATACGTTGCTCGCTGGGAGCCTAACCGAGCGGTAGCCTCACGAATCCTATGGCACTCTTATCTTGCTCGCAAAGCACAATAAGGCAGAAGATGGTTTAGATATCAACTTGGGCTTGCTCATTTCTGGCATCATCGAAGACATGTAATGCCTAGGAGAAATCGAAGGGTTGGGTCACATTGTCATAATCCTAGATAACAATGAATTGCAGAATGAAAGCAATCTGTTTCTTGTTTAATGGTGCGTGGTCAATGGGGATTTAAAGGAGTCCGCGGCAAGTCTGAAGGAAGCGCATCAGCTAAAACCCGAAGATCCCATCTTCATGTTTTAGCTCGGTCGCGCTAAAGTCAAACTGAAGAACGTTTCCGGAGCGGAAGCCGCATTCCAGAAATACGTGCAGTTTGAGCCCGAAGATGTAAGCGCCTGGATCGAACTCGCGACCATGTACGAAGGAATGCGTGACCGACCTAACATCGTACAAACTTACGACGAGATTGACTCCATGAATGAGCAGCTCGTGCAAGAGAAGGCGATGAGAAAG
>PKCQ01000471.1 GCA_002862265.1 Planctomycetaceae bacterium
ACATGCGTCCTCATTCATGTTCACGGTATCTGTCTGAGGTGCTGAGTTGGGGCCCCTGGAATCCTTGCGGAAGGGAAGCCTTGGGCCTAAAAAATGTGTCGACTCGCCATGGAGCCCTGAGGAGCGCACGCGGGCCATTTTGACCCAGCCCTCGCAGGGGAGAGGGGCCTGCAGGATACCCGCCGAGAGAACAAGCAGTCGCTTGTGCTGCTCTCACTGGTCACAACGTTGATCATGATCGTCATCGGTTCCAACATCGCTCGTGCTTATTCGCTCGTCGGTGCCCTTTCAATCATCCGTTTTCGGAACGCTGTTAAAGAAACGCGAGACGTCGTGTTTATCTTCTTCGCGATGGCAATTGCCATCGCTTGTGGAAACCGGCTCTACAGCCTCGCAATGGTCGCCACGGTGATGAATAGTCTGGTGATCTTCGCCATGCACGCGAGCAGTTTTGCAAAGTCGAAAGCCGTTGCAGAACGCTTGAATCGCTTTCATTTCCCGCCCGGACTGGAGCCAGAGAAAGCAATCGAGGGCGCATTCCCGCAACTCTTTGATTCATGGAATATGGTTTCAATGGAGAGCGTCCGCCAAGGACCTTACAAGGAAGTCGTCTTTTCGGTGCAACCTTGGCAGAATGTTATTAGCAGTGAAGTTCTCGACAACATTTCTAGGGTGAATGGTAATTTGAAAGTCGCCTATGACTTTTCAAGCAACTTAGAAGAACTATGAGGCAACTGGCTTCTGCCTTTCACATTTGGAAGTGGCATGATGAGTGCAAGGAAAGACTGGTTGGTGATTACAAGCGATGATAGTGGCATCTTCCGCTATCCGCTGATCCGATTTCGGCTCTGTGTGGTGGCGATGTTCCTATTGGTCGCATGGTACGCCGCAAAACAGGCGCATTTCGAGCATTGTCTTGCGAGTGCCAAGCAGCAAGGGAAACCATCAATAGTTGGAGTTGGAATCTGGCGTGGGGGCGAGCAGCTTTGAACGGAGGCGAAGGACGCAGCGAGCGTTGAGCGGGCGTCCCAGCAGAAGCGTCGGCTCTAACGTACTGCAACGCCGTAACGGGAGTCGAGATAACCCCAGGTTCTATCCTTTTCATCACTGATCGGTCGAAAGTCCAATACTCCGAAATCACAATTTTGGCCGCAATCAAGAAGGACAAACGTGTTCTGGGGCCTGGACCTTTCCGGCTGAAGGAAATCCTTATTGTTCGGAGCAATGAGGTGCTCGAGATCTCACCCGAAACGACAATAATGCTTGCACCTGACGTAGGTATCTACTGCGAAGGACAAGTGTTGGCCGGGGTAAGTAAGAAAGCGCCGATTCGGATCGTAGCCGCAGAAGAGAGTGATCCAGAATCGAAGTTGTCTTTGAACACTGGCAATGACCAGCAATCAGAACCCTCTTCTAAGCCGATCTTCTTCCCCGGCCTTGGTGCTCTGCCTGGGCGAAACGCTCCCCGAGAAGTGTAGTGGACTTCCAGAAGTTCCGTTTGGAAGGGAGATTCTACAGGTTCGTGGTGAGGAGAAGGACTTCTGACGAATCCCACTATGGAAAGCGTGGAAGCAAGTTGCCATGGGAATCGAACTCAAGCGGGCTTGGAGGGCCAAGGATTTCGAGGCCCCTTTCACGAGCCTGGGAAAGAAATACTTCGCTACATTCGATTTCAGCTAGATGCAATGTGTCTTGAATCCACATCGCCGTAACTTCTTGTGGTGGGACGTAACCAGATAGTTTGCAGGCAGTCTTCAAAGCGGAAAAGTCGGATTCGAAATCGACTGGTAGCATGCCACCGGTAATGTGTCCAGCCGTGATGCAGTTCATTCGCGTAGCTTGTTGATTCATCGATTCGATCACTCTTCGGTGACATAGCTCTGATAACCCAATGCCGCTCGCGTTGCCATGTGTGGCTTCGGTTAAGCCGCGTACGTAAATGTGATGGATGTCTGGCTTCTCACCCTCGATCGCCGCATGATCATTCTTCTTCCGGCCGATGACGTTGGTGTCCATTCCGGTGCCTGAAATGTTCTTGCCGATTTGATCGATCATTAACAATTCTGATTTTTCAAAAGGCAGCTTAGGCATCCAGCATTTGACCGTCTCCAGAAGCTCGGCTTCGCGCGATTCAATCTCCGTAGCTTCCGCAGCGAAGATAGCCCCGGTTTCTTCATAAGCATTCTCTAGAATTGCAAGGCCACCCACGATCGAGCATTTTGCGATGACTTCCTTGGCAACACTTCGCATAATCTGATCGAAGGAGTAGTTATGGATGACCTGATGGTAGACTTCTGCCCCCTTCTGCTTTCCAAGTCCGATCAACATCATCTTCATCAAGCCGCTCTCAATGACTCCCGCAAAACGCGTGTGGGGTTTGATGCGATTGACGACGAGTACACGATCTGCCTCAAACGCAAAGCGGTCGAAATAAACGGGAAAGCCTTCGGTGGCTTGGCAGACTTCGACAACCTCCATGCTACTGCGAATCGGACAGCCCATTGCAGTTTCGGTCACGCCAAGTGAAGCCAGTACTTGTGTCTGTCCGTCGGCTGTCGCACCGCCATGGCTACCCATGGCCGGCACGACAAAAGGAGTTGCTCCGCGCGCCTTCAAAAATTCGACGCAATGAAATGTAATAGTGTCGATGTTGGCAATGCCTCGGCTGCCAACCGTCACGGCAACGGAAAGTTCGGAGAGATCTGCTGGTAAAATACGCGCTAGCTCAGATTGAACGCTAGCGCCGACGTTATCGAGGCGGGACCGCTCAAATTCTTGTCTCAGACGAAAGAACTTGGGAAGCAGGTCAGGATTGAAACTGGACATATAGGAGAAGCCGACCGGAACGATGGAATTTGGATGGTGCCCAGCATAGAGTTCGGCAAATGATTCGCTAAGGTTGATTCTCGCCAGCAACTTCAGCTTTTTTCAGGAACTCCTCCAATTGAGCGACCATGAGCCGGTTGGAAGGTTGGAGGCGGACGGCTTTGCTTTGATTCGCTAGAGCCTCGTCGAAACGTCCAGCGGAGAAGTAGCAACGTGCAAGCGTGTCAAGATAAGTTGGTTCTTCGCCCGCTAGTGCTACCGCTCGCTCGGCAAGACTTACTGCGTCCTCAGTGTCTCGTTCGCACTTGCTTAACAGCCAAGCCAAGGTGTTGCAGGTTGCAGCAAGTTGATCCGCTGTCACGTTACGACGTTCGCGGGAGTGGGCATTGGCACGGTTTCGTTCAAATTTGGCGACTTCTTGACGCAAGTTTTCGCGCATGGATGTGAACTTTTCTTCGTAAGTGGTCCGGAACTGTTCTGACTCTGCGAGTTCCTTCATAGCAATCACGATGTCAGGGTTTGAATCGTTATAACTTAGGGCCTTGAGGAAAGCTGCATTTGCCGCTGCGTATTGCTCGTTATCAAGTTGAGCCAATCCGTCGTAGTAGTGGTAGGCGGTGAGTAGCTGGTCTTCGCCGATAGTTCGAAGTCGAAGTTGTCGAAGAACGCGTTCGCGAGGAGTTTCATTCGGGATGTCGAGACGCTCGACTAGTGGTTGGAGGATGTCACGTGCTTCATCGTGTCGTCCGGCTTCCCAGTAGAAAGTGGATAAGGCGTCTCGGATCTCAGCATCAAGCGGCTCCAGAGACTGGTGCAGTGTGTTGCTATTTTCTTCAGTTGCGTTGTTTTGATTTTTTGAATCGGGCGGGGGAAGGAGATCTTGTAGGCCCCGTAGGTACTCACGCTCTGCCCAATCAAACAGAGTTCGATTGTAGAGATGCCATGCGCGGGTCTTTCGTGAACTGGCAATAATGTTTGCTCGATTCAGGCTATTCATCCGTCCAAGAACCTTCACGCCATCAGAGAACTGATTGATGCTGTCACTTGTGTTGAGAGCCAATTCTTCTGCTTTCTGCTTATCACCGATTTTGAGATATGATTCAGCCAGCAAAAATCCGAGCTCAAAGTCATCTTTGAAGTTCTGCTGATACTGCTTTGATAGTGCGATGACCAATTCTGGCATCTGCCAGTCATCTAGGAAAGCCAAAGTCATCTCCGATACTCGATGAGGAGATTCATTCAGGATTCGAATGCAGAGTTTGGCAACATTCAGAGCCGTTTTCCGATTGCCGAAGCGTTCAATCCACTTTGCTGCACTCCCGTGCAGATCGAGAATCAGTTGTCGTTGGCGAGTGGCGAGACTTTGGTCGCTGGGCATGGGAACGTCCAGTTCCACTTCGCAGATCCTCTTCCATGCGAGTGAGTCCGCTTGTTTTTGTTCTGCATCGACAAGTTGCTGTCGAAGCCAACCAGCGGCTTCTCTTCTGCATGATCCCAATGCTTGATCAATGGAATGCATAAGAGTCGTTTCGAACGACTGTTTGCGACTCAATAGCTCAAGCAAATGAACTCCAGCTGCTTTGGAGAGTAAGTCTGTGCGTTCGTATCGAACCAAGCGACATAAAGCGAGAATGGAATCATTGCCGCCGTGCTCAGTCAGCAACTTGATTCTGGCAATTCTTTGATTGGGCTCCAGCCGATCGTAGTCCTTCAGGTAGTTTTGAACCTGAAAGGAATCTGAATCCAGATACCAGACCACTTTTTGGCTGCGGATTAAATATCTCGCAGCGTTTGCAATTTCTATCGAGTACTCGGGACTGCGTGTTGCATTGAGCAATTGTTCGAAAGCAGAAATTCCCATCTGCTGCAGACTCCACTCGGCTTCCTGGCGTTTCCGGTAGCTGGGGTGTCCCAATTGTTCGATCAGCTCGGCAATTCGTTCGTCATTTGCTACCACTTCCGCAGAGGATTGAGAGCGCGATGAGGAAAGTCCAGAAGCCGATTCCTGCGTCAAGCCAAAGCAATCGGACGCCATGCACAGAGAAAACAATACCAGTGCGATGTATGGGACGGAGTGAGGTTTTCTTCTCACGAGCTTCATCACGCATTATCCTTCAGGGGGAATGCCTAGCTTGACCAGGTAGTTGGCCACTCTGACAGTTCCTTTCACTTTACCACAAGGCAGTAAATCTGCCCCATGCTGATCGCCGCCATTTATGGGCTAGCCATAATTTCAAGCTCGTTGAATTTAGCCGAATCGAGTTATCGCGTTAAAGATGGTTTTCTCACAAACAACCATATCTAACGCGATTCGGCTGAATTGCAAAGTGTTCCCAGGGTGAAATATCGATCAGCCCAGGCAGCCCTTTACGGGCTAGTTAGAATTCGGCTCAGGAGGAATGCCTCTCTGGCCAGCTCACAAAGGGAGAGTGACGAAATTCGTGGTGGATTGCGCAGGTAAAAACTTCGAACTGCCCTGCCTGAAAATATTGGCCAAGCATTCTCTCTGTCGTGCCCGACTTTTCATCTCTAAAACACAGCGTCTTGTCGCGGAGGGAAAGGCTACCACAGCAAGATTGAAACTGGAATTTGCAATGATTTGAAAGTGGTTCGACTCAAAACGTTAGTTTGCACTTGTTAGACTACACCCATTTGGTTGTTGTTTTCTTATGATTTCTTGTTTGGTGTGTGATGAGTAAATCTCAAGGATTTTTCGTCGCGATTGAGAAAGGGCAGCAGCGGAATTTACCCCAAGAATGGAGCAATATAATTTGCAAGCTACTCTGAGCCCTGGCGCTCGTCGGGAATGACATGAGCCGGAGACCGAAGAGGAGTATTTTCCAGAAGACCTATCGCCTGTGGCGTTTATCAATTTCGATCTCGGGACGCTAACCTAGGCCAGCCAGAACCGGTTGGCGTGCCACTAGTATGGGCAGCTACGTACGTTTTTGATCCGGCTCATAGCCGGGGTTCACCATCGAAAGTGTCGGTGATGAAATCGCAAAACAAATTGATGCCTTGCCAGCGTTGAAGGAAATCGAAACGCACTACGGGGACTGCGATTTCTAATAGCCGACTCCCCCCCCAGGGCATGTGTTTTCTGATTCCGTGTGCGGCGCTGAGAGTTGCCTCTGCTTTTGTGAACAGTATGAAATCAGTCAGGAGTGATATCGGTCATGCAAGGTGACCTCTACGGAGAAGACTTTTGGGCCCTTCCGCTTAACTACCTCATCAAGGCAATCTTACAAGAAGCAGCGGTGTGGCTGGTAGCCGGCACAGTTTTCGGGCAAAAGTCTCGTATTCGAATTGGATGACGTCCCAAGCCATAGGCAGCGAATCTCTGGAATCCGCAAAATCTTGGCTGGGAGGGTGCCATGTTTCTCGCCGAGCCAAAACCTTTTGGAACCCTCGGCTTGCGCAGTTTAGGGGCACAGAGCCTGTACCAATTGGCTGGCTGAACTTGAAGACGATCGGAACCAAGCAAGAGGCAAACTTATGGTGGCGAAATAAAACGGCCGACGTATTCGGTTAACTCGAATAAACGTGTATCGCCGGAGCCGAGGATGGAGACCTGGCTTTGATTTCCTAGCACTCAGAAGATCAAGAAGTTCAAATTTAACGCTCAGCAACGAGATGCTACTCTCCCTCCTTCCGTGCTATATGCCGAAGCATATGGACGCATCCGCATTGCTCACTTCAAGGTTGGATTACCTTCTCGCGTCGCACCAACAGCAGAGCGCTACATGCGATATTTACCCTTTGGAAGGCGAGCAGCTCATCCCACACTTGCGGCGATAGATGGCAAAGTTCATTTAGATGAGGGTGGAGTTCGGTACGCTGCGAGCACTGGATTCGAAAGGAGTGCAGTACCGATGAGCGAGAAGCCGGAAGATCACAACACAGAATCGTCGGCTTGTGGCGCGTAAGAGAAGCCTTCAAGCTGACTTGAAGGCCTTGGAGTTTCGAGCGGCTGCCTGCTACAGGATGAGTAAAGTGTCCTGCGCTACTAGGGAGTGCTAATTGTCGCCGAGCGCTTTTTCGATTAAGGCAACCAGTTCACCGTCGTCAGGTGAAGTGCCAGAGCCGAACCGAGCGATGACCTTACCGTCCTTACCGACGAGGAACTTCTCGAAGTTCCATCGCACTGGCCCTTTTCCCTTTGGCTTCGCTTCCTGGTCGGTCAGATATTTGTATAGGTCGCAGGCGTCATCTTTGTTCACGTCAACCTTCTCAAACATTGCAAAGTCTACGCCGTAATTTTTTTCGCAGAAAGAAGCAATATCCTTTGCAGTGCCTGGCTCCTGGCCACCAAACTGATTGCACGGGAAACCAGCGACGATCAAACCCTTTTCCTTGAACTTCTTGTGCAGTTCCTGCAATCCCACGTACTGAGGTGTATATCCGCAGCGACTTGCAACGTTCACCGCCAGCATGACTTTGCCCTTGTACTTCGACAAGTCGACTTCTTTGCCTTCGAGTGAATTCATTTTGAATGAGTAAGCCGTCACCTTGGCCTCCTTCTTTTCCTTTTCTGCAGCCACGCTGGTTGTGCCAAAACTCAATCCGGCAATTGCAAAAGCAGTGCCGAGTACCAATAGATTACGCATTGATTCTCCTTTGGTCCGAATATGGGGAAGTCGATGGGGCGACTCGTAGAACGGTTCAGCGTTCAGTCAGTGCAGATTACCGCTTTAAGCTGTGAGATGACAATGATACTTGCAGTCTACGTGGTTCGCCCCATACTTGAGCGAAAGGCTAATTTAGCCAATATCAAACGATGACCTGGCCTGAACCGGTATGTGATCGGTCGCTTCCAAACACTATTTTACTATACTACGCCTTCAAGCTACTTTGGGGCCTTTATGAGAAGAAGAGCCGACAGCTAGGGCTTTGTAACATGCAAGACTTGAATCCAGTGGACAACTATCTGCATGGCAGCTGGGAAGCTCTCGGAAACGCTGCGCCGATGTTGGTTGCCCTGGCTCAGTTGGCCAGCGATAGCTGGGTGAAGAGGCCAAAGTCGCTGGAGGTTGGTGAGTTGTCTTGGGCTGCCCGAGCGATTTTATTCGCCGCACGACAACGAGCAATCGTGGAGATTAAGGCGGTCAACTCGGCCTTCGACGCCGCCTCGCGAATATTAGCCGTATATGTCGAAATAGACGACGAGCGGACCATCGCTTTTCGTGATCCGGCGGATCCTTCAGTCACGATTGAGTTTCTCGAAGGCTTCCGAGAACTTTGTGCTAGTGGCTTGATGCTGCATCATATCCACCGCGATTTTTCTCTTTCAACCGCTGGGCTAGAGCTTGCTCGGCAGGTCGAGCAAGCAGATGTGCAGGAGTTGTTGGACAAAGCCTCTGAGTTTGGCATCCACGACTAAGGAAGCTCAGAAATGCAAAAACGAAAGTTCTTGGTCGGCTTAGTCCTGGTTACCTCGGTATTGACCAGCAGCATCGTCTATCAACGCTGGGGGTATGAGTCGAGACGCCAGCAAGCGGCAAATGAAGAAACTGGCTACGTTGCTCCCCAAGAAGGATCTGGAGACGCGCGCGGCCACAAGTCCGGGAACAATGAGTCATCCTGGGCGGAAGTGCTGATTGTCGCGGAAAACCTGTTGGCTTCGATGCGAAGCGACGTTCGGGACTATCAAGGCGTGCTGCTCGCTCGTGAACGCGTCGCAGGCAAACTCTCCGAAGAGTCGAGGATACAAATCAAGGTCCGCAATCCATCCGAAGAGCACGGCCTCTCTGCCTATCTGAAATTTGAGAGTGCGGCTAGCAAGGGCCGCGAAGTGATTTGGTCTGAGGATCATCCAGAAGGAATGCTTGTCGCCCATGAAGGAGGTCTGAAACGGATACTAGGTACCTTGGAGTTGGATCCTAACGGCATGCTTGCCATGGCTGGGCAGAAGTATCCGATCACGGACATTGGGTTGCTTCGACTCGCGGAGAAATTGATTGAAAAAGGCGAGAAAGAATCCCAGAATCCGCAAGCTCAAGTGCGGATTATCGAAAACCAGATGGTCGGCGATCGAGTTTGTCGCATGTATCAAGCGACCAATCCGAACAAGCGCGACGACTCCGAGTTCTATATTGCTCAAGTCTGCATTGATGTTGAGAGGAACGTTCCCTTGCGATTTACATCCTACATGCGGCCGGAAGAACCAGGGCAAGCTCCACCGTTGGAGGAAGAGTACACTTATTTAAATCTGGAATTAAATCCAGGACTGACCGATCTCGATTTTGATCGAGAGAACCCCAACTACAATTTTCCCCTTCCCAAATAGGGCCATTGTCCTCAATTGCCCCAACAGTCCATTAGCACGCCTCGCGTTTATTGCCGTAACAGTGCTTCACCTCCTCGCGTATTAGCGGCCTACCATTATTGCGATAAACCGGGCTTGTCCCCAAAATCACATGTTGAAAGCCCAGCCTTCAACGCCGGCTAAACACCGAAAGCGACTCCATGCTAGATGCCGTTCAAGATCAACTTCAATCCGGCATAGATTCGGAAACTATCGCGGCTGGAAATGCGATCGCACATCAGATCGCAGCGACGGATTGGCTTGGGCCACTAGCTCCAATCGCGCTGTCGCCGTTTTTCGGATTGGCTGCTCTTTCGGGGGCTGCGACCTACGGTCCCGAATGGTTACACGAGCGTACAGCATTGCTCAGTGCGGAAAGTCCACTTAGCAACCCAGCACTGTTTTGGTCCATGTTGATTCTGGCCATCATGACCAGTCTGCCTCGCTTTACCAAAGTCAGCAAACCGCTTGTACTCATCGCCGATAGTCTAGAAACCTATTCTGCGATTGTCATTCTCATTGCCGTTCGTTTCGCAGGCATGATGCAGGATGGTGGGAGTGACGAAGCTAGTCTTCAGGCTCCAGTCATGCTTGCTGCGGGGGGGATCGTGCCCTGGGATATTCTGATATCGATCTTTGTCGCCTTAAATATTTTCGTGATCAATCTGGTGAAGTTGTTTTTTGAGTTTCTGATTTGGCTTGTGCCCTTCCCTACTGCCGATCTATTCCTGGAAGTCTCGAACAAAGTGTTGTGTGTGGGCTTGATGGCTTTGTACATGTACAGCCCCACAATCGCGACCGTTCTCAATCTCTTGCTGTTGACAATCTGCGCATTGATCTTTGGATGGTGCTATCGTCGGATTACGTTTTATCGCGAAATCGTGTGTGGTCCGATCTTAGCCCGGTTGGTTCCGAGCTGGTTTGCACAACGGAACCCTAAATATCGGATGTTCACCGCCGAACCCCTTGGGAGTTTACCGCGACTCTCGCTAGTCACTGTCAACGTCGGAGCCGATGGAACCGTCAGGCTACGCGGGCGTTGGTTGTGGAAGAGTGCATCGGTCGAGATCGCTAATGCGAAGCTAACGAACGAGACTGGCTTAATTCAACAAAGGCTTCGCGTCGAAGGCGCGGAGCGGTCGCATACGCTCATGCATCGCCGTTGGGTCAGCAATGACGACGCTTATGAACCCAGTGAACCGCCGGCGAGCCTGTCGCCCACGTAAGTCTTTTAAAGGGGCATGAAGAAGTCCGCTGCCAGAGGCCAGCGGACTCTGAAAAGAGAGTTGTAGTCTATCTGTGATTTGCAGGTCTACTTTGCGTTTGCGGAGGCCGCTCACGTCATAGGCCCCAAGGCCGTTGTTACGTAGATCGAATCCTTGCGGCGTACGATCGGGCTTCGAGGCGGCACTTAGACGCTTGCTGACGAAATGCGTGCACCCGTCAGTGGAGTTCGTGCGGGGAATGAAAGTGCTGAAACGCAGCGAAAACCTGTTGCGGAACAATTCGAGGTGAAGATCTATCGCAACCCAGTAGAAATCTTTTTAAACAATCTGCTGCAGTACATTCGAGAGGCTCCTCATATTGTTCATGTGGCTTCCGCCAGCTGAGGACTTCTGGCGAATCCTCAAACGGTTGAGATTGGGTGACGCAGAGTGCTTATCGCGAAAGGGTGATGTCGCTGCTCCCACGAGTGCTAAGAGCTCGCCAAACTCGGCCTTCGATTTCTTCAGCGATAAATTCAACGCCGCCATCGCAACGCAGCGCGTTGACTCCGCCCGGGTGCAAGCTTCGTGCAGCAAAACGCCCACTCTGCTGGCGGACATTCATGCAATCAGCGATATTGGCATTGGGAGTATAAAAGTGGTTGTATAGGGTGTTGCCGTAGTTGCCCATGATCCACTTTTCGCCTCGGAAGTTATACCAGCTCCCATTGCTACGGTTTCCGCAGCTGGAAGCGTTGGTGGGAGTCGTATTGCCGATTTCCCAAATGGAGTGCTGCGGTCCTTTGTTCTGGTCTGGACCTTGGCCGTCTCCAATGAGTCTCTCGCTGAAAGCGATCGTGTTTGTCGATCCATCGGTGATGTCCCGAAAACGCACTTGAGAACCAGAGAAATAGATGCCGTCCGCTTCACGCAGGCTACCCAAGTCTTTCAGTCCGCTGCCTGCGCAGGCAGCGTAGTTAGTCGCGGCAAAAGCGGAGCCAGGGACTCTGCCGTATCCGCTCGGGTCGCTAGGGCAAACGAAAATCGGCAAGATCGAATTCGCGGCAGCACGATTACGCGATCCGTCCAAGACGGTCCCGCTGCCTAGAGTAAACGTGATCGGCGGCGAGCCGAAATCGATGAGTTTGAAAGCCAATCCTTCGCAGTATGGCAATAAGCGAGAGTGAGCCGAGAATACTTGCGGAAATGGAGCTCCGCGACCAGCTGGAAAGTAGCGATAGGCCGATTCGTGATTCTGCATCGCCAAACCGATTTGCTTGAGGTGATTTAAGCAAGTCATTCTTCGAGCCGCCTCGCGGGCTGATTGCACTGCGGGGAGCAGTAACGCAACCAGGATGCCAATAATGGCGATAACAACGAGTAGCTCGACGAGTGTGAAAGCTCGATGGTTTTTTCTTTTGCTAGTCAACTACAAGCCACTCCCGGTGAGCAAGTAGACAGAGAATGTTGCCAACCAGTGCTCTCCTTCGTAGTGACCACTGAAAACGTACTCCATCCCCGCCTCAGAGTGTCTAGTGATCGAATCAATTAGTACTTTTCGTCGCGGATCTCCAGCCGGTATTCGGCGCAACGGGTCATGCGCTGGATGACCTCCACGAAGTAGACGTCGTCCTCGCTGGGCGGGACCTCGTAGGGCGTGGG